>CAKZML010000026.1 GCA_937128475.1 uncultured Chromatiales bacterium | reverse complement strand
CTCATGCAGTTTTTGAATTCTTGTTGTCAGCACGTCAGCCACCTGGCCGCTCCTTTGTAATCATCACCGCTTAAAAAAGCGTTCCACGGGGCAGTCATCGCCCGTTCCCGAGAACGTTCAGCACCCCAGGTACCGCATACTACTGACACGATTCGGCGATTATACCGCTATTTCCAAATTGTCACCCCGCACTGTCGCCATACGGATAATCTTGACCGCACACCAATTCTCCCCAATGATCGGCGCTACTTTCCCCCAGCCACCGGTATCGGTGGCCAACCAATGATAGACATCTCATGAAAAGAACCTCAGTAATTGCGCTGGCTGTACTTGCCAGCACCGCTGTACAAGCCGGCACCCTGGTTGAAATAGAATCACGGGGCGAGCTTTCCTCGGAGGGCGGCCGCTATCGCGGTGAAATGCTGATTGATGGGAATCGGCTGCGTATGAACATCAATCCGGATCGGAGCGTGATCTTTATGGGTGCCACATCCAGCATGATCCTGATCAATCATGCTGACAGCTGGTATACCGTGCTCGACCAACAGGCCGCCGAATCGATTGCCGCCACTATTGATCCCCTGGCCCGTGAGATACGCGAGCAGCTCTCTGGCCTGCCAGAAGACCAGAAGCAATGGATTGCCGGCATGTTGGGCGGTGTCGTGGATTTATCCGAGAAGCCCTCAAATGACAGCATCAGCGTGGTTGAGAGCAGCAAGACTGGCACCAGTGCAACGGGCAAGCAGTGCAAGTGGATGCAGGTTTACCGTGGGGAAAAACTTACCCAGGAAAACTGTATTGGGCCCACTGCCGATATGGCCGGCGGAGAAGAATTGAGCGCAGTCTTTAAAGACGCCAACCGCTTTTATCAGGATGTCATCGGTCAGCTTAACAACAGTGGCGTACTCCCCATTCCGGAAAACATGTTTCCCGAGATGGTGCCTTCGGGCGGACTGCCCATGATCAGCCGGCGTTACAAGGACGGCAAGCTGACCAGCGAAACCCGGATTATGGATTCACGCCCTCGAAAAACCTCCGAACAGGATTTTCTTCCGCCCAAGGGATACGCCGAAAAAGAACCCGGGGTTGGATTGGCTATCGGGAAATAAAAAAACGCCGCAGTTCTGGGGGAAGAAACTGCGGCGCAGGGTGTGAATGACTCGAAACCTAAAAGAGCATCCAAATTTCTGAGTCTCAAACCGGCAGTTGGGGGGAACTGCGGCCTGGACTTACCCAAGACAGCTGCAACCTTTATGCCAGATCCGGCAAGTCATTGTTTATTCGTTAAATTGGTACAAAATGTCCCGAAAATAGCCTAGCCAGGGCGGTCAGGAGTTGCCCTCTAACGTCACATGCGTCGCATAAACCCGACGAAATTGACGCCTGGCGTCACCCGCTCAACCGGACAATGCAAATCAGGAAGGACTGCGGGGCCAAAATGCGACCGCAGCGAGAATCACTGAAAAGGCCAGGGATTGCTGCAGCGCTTCCCATTCACCAAAGTTCACATGAGTGGCGATGCCGCCGCAAATCACCGCGGCCAACAGAACCAGTCCCCATCTCTGGGTCCGCCTGTGAAGTATCGCCAGGGCTCCCAGCAACTCAATCCCGCCAACCACGTATAGCGACCAATGGGGGAAGCCCCATACCGCAAACTCGATCGCCGCGACTTCTTCATTCATCAATTTCGGAAGGCCCGAACTGACAAATGCCACGCTGAGCAACACGCTCAGAAGTACGCCCACCAGAGGGATCCAGCCCTGTCTAGAAATCATGTAGAACCTCGACAATTACCCGGTTGATCCTGGCGACAGAAATATTTGGTTTCCAGCAGCAACGGCAAAATCCCTACAAATACAGGGAAACTGGTGTATATTTATTTTGAATAAGAGACAATAATAACAATAAACATAAATTATTCAGCAACTTGCGTGATCGATTCGATTGCATAAGGTTGCCCGGCAAGTATGCGGAATGTTCACAAGTGCCACAAGCCGCATCAGCCCGGGGAATCTGCTATTTGATACCGCAAGAGAGGCAGCTTAGCGAACGTCGTGAATATCAAGCGAATCAGTCATGTTTTTATCGCCCTTGCACTAGCCCTTTCTCTGGGCCTGGGCAGCATATTGGGCGGCGGTTTGTTACTGACTTATCAACACTCATCGAGTCAACTGGGCCAACTGGCCAAAACCAGCCTGATCGAGCAAAGCATACAGCTAACTCAAGAACAGCAGCTGAATCAGACCACCCTGATCGCCGATCAAATTGCTCGCCTTGAAGACCTGGAAAACATGCCAGCCAATCTGGAGCAGTTACTGGCCCGCCACGGCGGCAACCAGATCATGCGCCTGGAACTCTACGACGCATCAGGCAAGCAATTAGCCACAGCCGGACCCCTGCCCGGGGAGGCAGTCTCGGAAACGAACGATGCCGGCACGAACGTCAAAGCCCAGAGCTCTGACGAAACCATTTCCATTCCACTGTCCCGGGCAAACTCTCCAGCGGGGTGGTTAGTCGCCTACCCGGCGAACCCTGCCGAAGCAGCCAACGCCGGCATAGCCGCCGTGGATTCTGAAGTGAAACAAGGCTGGTCTGACGCGGCGCTTGCACTGGGCCTGGGCCTGGTTGTGATTATTCAACTGGCGATGGTTGTAGCCTGGATGTTTGCAAGAAAGATAACCAACCCGATTAGGGAAATGGGCAAATTCGCAATCCGGGTTGGCAAGGGGGACCTGAAAACACCCCTGCATGTAAGCAGCGGAGATGAAATAGGGGAACTGGCAGATGCACTGCGGGCCATGCGCGAAACCCTGAAGCAAACCACGATTTCCAGGGATTACCTGGACCTGGTTCTCAACAGCATGAATGACGCAGTATTGGTTACTTCCCCGGACGGTGTAATCAGGCGCTGCAACAAAGGCGCCTGCGAATTGCTTGAGCAGACTAGCGAGGCATTGGAAGACACCCATATCCGTGATCTGTTTGCTGACAGCGCCCGTTCGGAGTTTTCCATGGACCTGCTATCAAGCGGCAGTGGGGAGTCGGTATTCGTCACCGGCAGCGGTCGTGAAATCCCTGTCTCACTGTCGGGCTCGGCAATCTCCTCTGAGCAACCCCAGGACCAGGGCTACATCCTGGTCGCGAGAAATATCAGCGAACAAAAACGTGCTGAAAAACGCATTCGATACCTGGCGCGGTATGACGCCCTCACCCGGGTCCCGAACCGCATGCAGTTCCAGCACCTGATGCAACGCTCCCTCTCCCGGGCACGTCGTGCCGATCAGTGCGTTGCCCTGCTGTCAGTGGACATGGATCGCTTCAAGGAAATAAACGACCGTTTCGGCCACCTTTCGGGAGACCGAAGCCTGGAAACCGTTTCTGAGCGAATCACTCACTCGCTGCCTGAAACCACCGTGGTGGGACGACTCGCCGGTGACGAATTCGGCATCCTGCTTGAGGAACAAGAGGACATCCCGGCATGCCGTGAATACGCAAGTTCGGTGGCAAAAATGCTGCTGGCGGAGATCTCCCGACCCCTGCACTTCCAGAAAAGAGAAATCGACCTGTCTTGCAGTATCGGTATAGCCCTGTTCCCCGGAGATGCTGGCAATGTCATCGACATGATCCGCAACGCGGACGCTGCCATGCATTTCGTCAAAAAGCAGGGCGGGCATTCTTTCGACTTCTATCGTCCCGAGTTAAACGCGGATTCAGCGGAACAACTCATGCTGAAAGCCAAGCTCAGACGTGCCTTGCAGCGAGATGAATTCGTACTGCGCTATCAACCCAAGGTGGATATTAACGATGGACGCATCGTCGGTGCAGAAGCGCTGATGCGCTGGCAGTTGCCCGGCCACGGCGAAGTCCCGCCCGGAAACTTCATCCCCATGGCAGAGGAAAGCAGCCTGATCCTGGCACTTGGCGACTGGGTACTTAACAAGGCCTGTGAGGACTTCCAGCGCTGGCGAAATACTGTCCCCAACCCGGGGCGAATCGCGATAAACCTGTCGCTGCGGCAGCTTAAGCAAAAAGACCTGGCCAAGCGGGTGGCGGCGATTTTCCGCGACCACGGTGTGTCGCCCACCTGTTTCGAATTCGAGATCACCGAATCCACCCTGATGGATGATCCCAAAGGTTCCCTGAAAATCCTGAACGAGCTGTACGGCATGGGCATCCACCTGTCGATTGACGATTTCGGCACTGGATATTCATCCCTAAGCGCCCTGCAGCAGTTCCCCATCGGCACGCTGAAAATTGATCAGTCCTTTGTTCGGGATGCCGATGTGGATCCGGACGATGCGACCATCGTGAGCACGATCATCGAAATGGGGCGAAGCCTGCGCATGGATGTGGTGGCCGAGGGAGTCGAAACCGAAAAGCAACTTAACCTGCTACGCAGAAAGCGCTGCCATTATGTGCAAGGACACTTGCTGGGACCGCCCACCAGCGCTGAGGGCTACCTGGATATGCTCAAGGCAGAGACCCAGGGCACCGGGCGCTACAGGCAACTGTTTGTCGAAAACAAGGCCGCAGGACTATAACGCTGAGGCGAGGGGCTCGCCGCTTCCACCCGGGGCTTCAGCAAGATTTATTCGTCCGTTCGCAGCCAGGCGTCGCAGCAGGTAGAACACCTCCTCCGCCCTGTCCTGTGCCCCAAGCCTGGAGGCCAGTTCCGTCACCGAGACAGGCTCACCAGCCTCCGACAAAGCCTGCATCAGCCGCAACTGTAGACTGAGGATTTCCTCCGCCGCCTTCTTGCCGGCCTCGACACCGGGCTGGTGATAGGCATTTACGTCAATCAGCGAGGCATACAAACCCACTGCTCGCTCATACAAGGCCACTACCCCGCCCAGGGAGTTGGCGTTCAGGGCATCCAGGGTCAAGACCAGGCTGGCCCTGCCCGTATCCGACAGCGCCCTGCGTGTGCCACGCAGAAAACCGTAAAGGTAATCGCCGGAATACACTCCGGGCTTCACCTCTACCGGCTCGGTCACACCATCATTCAAGACTTCAATAAAGGTGGCAAAAAAGTCGGCCGGCCCATCTCGCAGTTGCTGAACGTAGGCATGCTGATCGGTAGAACCCTTGTTGCCGTAAACAGTGATGCCCTGGTGGACGGTCTTGCCGCGTCGGTCAACATCCTTGCCCAGGGATTCCATTACCAACTGCTGCAGGTAACGGCTGAATAGCTGGAGGCGATCCTTGTAGGGCAACACCACCATATTTCGCTCCCCACGCCCGTTCCCTGCCTTGTACCAGGCAAGTGCCAGCAACATGGCCGGATTCTTTCGGGGATCGGCCTGTCGGGTCGCTTCATCCATTAACCGTGCGCCGGCGAGCATGCCGCGAATATCAATTCCCTGGAGCGCAGCCGGTAACAAACCGACAGCGGAAAACTCTGATGTGCGACCACCTATCCAGTCGTACATGTGCAGGATGTCCAGCCAACCCTCTTCCTTGGCAA
>CAKZML010000025.1 GCA_937128475.1 uncultured Chromatiales bacterium | reverse complement strand
CCTGCCTTCTTATCCAGTTCCTTCTCTTTCTTGCTGACAGCCTTGCTCAGGTGAGTGGCTCTCATGGCAAAAGCCCGAGCATTCTTCAACTGGGCCCGCAAAGGAGCCAGGTTAATTCTATGGGCTTCGACTTCATCCATGGCTTCATTCAAAGCCTTGTCCAGCTTGTTGATCTGGGAGCGCAACTGCCTCTTGGCACTTGCAGCAGAAGTCTTGGCGAGCTTCTCTGATTTCTTCATGACATCGTTTTTATAACGCTCTGCACGGGTCTTGGCGCGCTGCAGATCGCGGGCTACCTTCTTTGACTCCCTGTCCAGAGACTTCAAGGTCTTTTGAGAAACCCTGACAAATTCGCGTTCGGCATTCTTGAACGCGCGCTCAAGTGCGGTAAGTTCTTTCGACATTTTTTCTACCTGCTATGTGGAATTAATGGAAAGTTCTGACCGTGAAACTCACGCCAAAACACCCACCGCAGCAGCAAATAATTTGCTGTGCTTGCCATCCAGTATAGCCAGACCGCTACGCAATTCCAGCAAAGGACCCAACTTCATGACTAAATCAAACACTATTCATCGTACTCAGGAACTTTTTCGACGCAGGGAGGCCAAAGAAAAACTCGAACTGGAGAACGCCTTTTACGGCCATGGAATCTCCTTTTTATTGAGGCTACCTGACTAATTTAAGAAGGCTATTGCGGAATTCGAGTTATAAAGTATGGTTACCTCAAGAACGCGCCTTTTCCCCGCGAGAAGAACGCGCACTGAACAACGCCCAGGATGGGCACATCCAGACACTGTCTATCCGGCGCGCAGGGCGGATTTTGGGTCAAAGGGAGCTACGTGCTAGTAAATAGATCCGAACTCACATCGTTCGAAAAATTCATTAGCCTGTTCACCACGATTCGTCCGGGTGAAGGCAGAAGCGTGGCCTGGCTTCTGCTACATGCTTTCCTGCTTATGTGCGCGTATTACCTGGTTCGAACAACCAGGGAAACCTTCATCCTTACCGAAGGGTCGGCCGCGCTACGAAGCTATGCATCTGGCATCCAGGCGGCGCTGCTAATTTTTATCCTGCCTCTTTACGGGATGCTTTTTCGCTTGCAAGACAAGTCCCTGCTGATTCAGCGAATCAACTTTATCCTCGCATTCAGCCTCATTCCGTTTTTCATCGCACACCAGATGGGCTTCCATATCGGTTTCGTCCTGTTTATCTGGACCGGGATCATGGCAGTAATGGTGACATCCCAGTTCTGGGCATTCGCAACCGACTTGTTAAACCCGAAAACCGGGCAACGCCTGTTCGCGGTAATTGGAATGGGAGTCAGCCTGGGCGCTCTGTTCGGGACAATCCTGGCCCGACATCTACTCGATCTTGTCGGCGCGGATGGATTGCTTATTGTCGCAGCTTTTGTGTTTCTATCGACACTGCCCCTGTCAAAGCTGTCCAATGATTCGGTACCCATAGAGAGCCGCCCGCCGCCGCTGGAGACCCAGGCGGACACCGTCCAGAAAATGTTCGGCGGCCTCGCCCTGGTATTGAAGGACCGCTACCTGATTTCCATCGCTGCCCTGGTGGTGCTGCTGAACTGGTCGGGTGCTACCGGCGAGTTCATTCTGAACGATTTCATCAAGGACGCCTCCATGGCGATGCCGGCGGTAGACCGGGAAATCTGGATAGGTAAATTTCAGGCAGGGGTCATGTTCTGGGTGACCTTGCTGAGCGCAGTCTTTCAACTGCTTTTTGTCTCCAGGATCATCATCAAGTTTGGAATCAGGGTGGCGCTGGCGGTCTCCCCGGCGATTTTCGTCGTCAGCTATATGGCTATGGGTTTGCTGCCACTTCTGGCCGTGACGCGGTGGGCAGTCATTGCAGTGAAGAGCCTGGATTACTCGCTACTCAACACTTGCCGAAACGCGCTGCTCCTTCCCACTTCAAGAACAGTGAAATACGAAGGGAAAACGGCGATCGACACACTGTTTTTCCGCGCCGGCGACCTGCTCTCCGCATTCACCGTGCTGATCGGCGTTGAATTTCTAAGATGGGGCCACAATGAATTCATAATCGTTAATATCGTGTTGGCCACATGTATGCTGGTGGTGTCTTTGTTCATTGGCAAATCTTATGCCCAGCGCATTGCCTTGCCAGAATTCAACTCCGCTCCGTTTGTCGGAGAGCAAATCCCAGACGCCACCATTTGCTCGGGCCGATGCACTCATCATGTCATTCCACCCAATGCCTTCCTGGACGATGATGCCGGAGAGGTGCTGACCATACGCGCCGAGCTGCACTGCGGCTCCTCGCTACCGGCCTGGGTGCGCCTGGACAAGCGCAGGCACGTGATTGAAGCAACGCCCCCCATGGGACACCGGGAAGAACTGGTAATACGCGTCATCGCAACGGATTACGACGGGCTGTTCACCAGCCAGACATTCAGGCTGATCATCGAAGACTAGTCGAACCCGTCACCCGAAACGACACCCGATTAAACGACGCCAAAGAGTCTTACTGATCAGCAGCCTGGTAGGATTTCAGCAACTTGTCCCGCCTGATAAGTATCTTTCTGACCTGGACCGGCTTGAGGTAACCGCGAGTTGCGATTTTCACATTATTTTCGGTTAATGTGGCCAGTCTTTTCGCCACCGCCGGGCGCACCACCAGGTGCGGACTCTTCCTTATGCTCTCCGGGAAGTTGCTGGAGGTCTCAAAAGAACGGGAGTGGTCGATCAAGACCATTCTCCAATAGCGCGGGTCGTAAGTGTGATTCTGCTGGGTTCGATCCTGGTTGTAGATTAGGGCATCGAAGACCCTGAGCAGTTCATGCTGGGAAACCCTCGAACACCAGTCACCTGGAGCCAGTCCCTGCTCTTGCATATCGATCTGATTGACCAGGCCATCCACCCAGTACTGAAGCGAGCCTTCTTTTCCATCAACAACCCTCGGGACCGTTACCGGCACCAGCCTCAGATCAAGCAAGCGATCCAGGCCGTAGGCGGCAACCTCGTGATTCCAGCGATCACCCATGGCCTCGATTCTTCGACCCTTGCGGACTTCCTTGAAGTTCACGTCTTTGAATACTGCGCTTAACGCGATCCCATCCTTCTCAAGGTCAACTCGAAGGGGGTGGGTGACTCCGTGGCCCACATCAGACACTTTCACAATCTTTGCTGTCATGAGGAACTGCTCGAGTTCATCGTCTGTCAAGCCACCGGGACGATCACCCACGCGACGGGGCATTTCCAGCACAGCGCTGGAGAGGTCATGATCTTCATAGATGGCACTGAGATTTCCGCCCTCAACAACCAGGGCCGAGCCTCTGCCTCCTTGGTAAACACTTGAGAGCATTCCGGTATCCACCATGACCACCCGGCCCTCGAAGCGAGTTGTGATCAGGTTATCCGGGGTCACCGTATGACCAACCACCACCCGATTTACGCCCAACCTGGTCAACGCTGCATCGAGAATATCTTCCACGGTCAACGGGATGCATACGGAATCCTCCCGGGACCACAAAGGGCCATCCGGAGAGAATAGTTCCGCATGCGCAGCGGCGAGAAATCCTGCACCCTCCTCTTCAGGAAGCGCCATGGCGATATCAAATTTCTCATTGTAGCTGGCATAACCCTCTAGCCCCTTGGCCTGGACCAGGGCATTCCAGCTTGTCTCGTACGCGCGGAACATGTCATCCAGCTTCTGATTGGTACCTTCCAGGCCCAGATCCGCCACCATTTGAGGCAAGCCACCATGCACCAGGGCCATGTCGTTAATTACGATCATGTAGGGCAGGCTGCGTAACCACGCGCCGTAGGCACCCGTTTCCGACATTGCCAATTGGTGACCAAAAAACCCGGGGGGATATTTTTGATCAAACGTTTTTGTCCGCTGTTCCGGCAACAGGGTTTCGTAACGTAACTGTTCAGCCTCCCTTACCTCGGGCGTCTCAAGATCCCGGTAGGAAGAGAATTCGGCGGCACTCACATACTCGGTATCGGCGCTCATATTCATGAGCTCATGATTACCCATCAGGACGTGGACCCGTCCACCCGCGGCCCTGGCCTGCTCCTGTAGAGACATCAGCAGATCCATGATCTTCCTGGACTCGGCCCCCCTGTCCAGGAGATCACCAAGACTCACCAGGTGAGTCTTGCCTCCGGCCCACTTGGCATCCTCATCGAGTAAGCCAGACTTTTTGAGTACTTTGACAAGGGACTGGTGGGCACCGTGGATGTCTCCAATCACAACGACCTTTTCCACATCGCTGTATCTATACGTTTTCTTCTCTTCAGCCTGGGTCGGTTGCACCAGTTCATCTTCAACCTGAACCGTCTCCACCGGTTCAGCAGACCAACTCACATCCGGCACCAAGACCGGCACCAGGAAAAAGACGAGGAAATAGAATCTGGTTAAGAGTGAAATGACTGCACCCTCCAAGGCCGGTTAAGTCGACACAAATCCGTTAATAATTTACGACTGCCTATGAGTCTAGGTCGATTTCATTAATTTTTCTAAATATTTATTGTCCGATTTTTCTGATTAGGGCTTGGGCATTTATTTTTTGAAACTGCTAGGATTTATCTCACCATGCTGAAAGCGCTCACTAAAAAATACAAAACATGACCCAAGAATCTCTTCGATTATCGCCATTCGAACGACTGCTTTCTTTGTTTACCCGAATTCGCCCAGGCGAAGGCCGGGTGATCGCGTGGCTGCTTCTTAACGCCACCGTAATCATGTTGGCGTACTACCTTCTCAAGCCGGTTCGCGAGGCCCTGATCCTCACCGAAGGCGACGCGGCCCTGCGCACATACGCTACAGGGGCACAGGCGCTGGTTCTCATTCTCCTGCTGCCCTTGTACGGCATGCTGTTCCGTATGCAGAGAAAATCTCTGTTGATACAGCGCGTGTATTTCCTGCTGGCAATGGGCCTGCTTATTTTCTATGCCCTGGAAAATATCGGCCTGAATGTAGGCTTCGCTTTTTATGTGTACGCCGGGGCCGTGGGTGTAATGGTCACCTCTCAATTCTGGGCCTACGCCACGGACCTGTTCAGCGTAAGAGCGGGACAGCGATTGTTTGCCATCATTGCCTTCGGCATTTCGGTAGGCGGCTTGCTGGGCGCCCAGATTGCCAAATTCCTGTACCCATGGCTGGGGGCCGGCGGCCTCATGATGTTATCGGCCGGGCTGTTCCTTGCCTCTCTACCCCTGAGCCGATTTGCCGGCAACGCTGTCCCCGCCAGAGCCAGGGCAAAGCAAATCAGCCGTGCCGACAATATCATGACCAAGGCCCTGGGCGGTCTCGGACTGGTATTACAAGACAGGTACCTGCTGAGCCTGGCCACCCTGGTGGTGATGCTCAACTGGATCACCACTACCGGTGAGTACGTAATGTCAGATTACGTCGTGCAGCTTTCCATGACGCTACCCGAAGGCGAGAGACAGGCCATGATCGCCGCATTCATGGGTGATCTTTTCTCATGGATAACGATCTTCAGCAGCGGCATTCAACTGCTTCTCGTTTCCCGGATCATCATCACTTTTGGGGTCAAGGTCGCAGTAGCCATACCGCCTTTGATCTTCGCAATTTCCTTTGTGGGTATGGCTGCAATACCGGCACTGATAGTCATGAAGTGGGGTGTCATCGCCATCAAGAGCCTCGACTATTCGCTACTCAACACCTGCAGAAATGCGCTGTTGCTACCCGCAAGCAGGGAAGCAAAATATGAGGCCAAGACCGCAATCGATACGTTTTTCTTCCGTTGCGGAGACCTGGTGGCGGCGGGTACCGTATTCATTGGCGCAGACTTGCTCGGCTGGGGACATCGTCAGTTCCTGGTCTTTGACGCAATCCTGGCGTTAGTGATGGTCGCCATCGCCATATCCGCCGGCAGGGAATATGCCCGGAAAGCGGAGCGACCGGAATTCCAGAGCGCACCGGAACCGGGCAGATAAGCTTACGAAGTTTGTCAGTGGTCGCCGGAGGTTTCCGGCTCAGTCGATCCCGGGACCTCAGCCAGGTAGTCACGCAAAAGAATATCGCGCCTGGCCATAAGGGTACGCACCTGACTCAAGTTAAGGTATGGCCTTGTGGCGGCCAGCACCGACTCCTCTGTCAGGGCCTCCAGGCGTTTCGCCATGGCAGGTGTCACCACCAGGTACTCAGACTCAATTTTGTCGAGAATTCTTGGCCTTGCTGCAAAGGCTCGGGAATGGTCGATAAGGATCAACTTCCAGTCAGATTTTTCAAATGCCAGGTTCTCCTGGGTCCGATCCAGGTTGTGAACCAGCGCATCGAATACCTTCAGAACCTGGTACTGGGGAAGCATTTCGCACCAGTTCCCCGGTGCCTTGCCCGCCTCGGAGACAGTTCTCCAGTTCATCAACCCGTGAACCCAGAACTGCAATGAGCCTCGCTTGCCCTCCACCTCGCGCTCCACGGTAACCGGAACAGCTTCCAGGCCCATAAGTCGATCGAGCTTGTAGGCGGCGACTTCGTTACGCCAGTGATCAGCGAATTCAACGATGGTGTTGCCCATACGTTGTTCTTTAAATCTTACGTCCTTAAAGATGGCCTGCAACTGGATACCGTCCCGCTCAAGGATCACTTTTTTTGGCTTGGTAATTCCCTTACCCAGGTATTCAGCGAGCACGATTTCCGCTTCACTCAAAAACACCTCGAGCTCATCATCACTCATGGAGGCGGGCCTGGAACCCACCTGCCGGGGCAAAGGTAATATCTTGTGTCCACCACCCTGCCCAAGGTAGAAGGCCGAATTCACACCCTTCTCCACCACCAGTGCCGAAGCAATACCCCCGGTATACACGCTGTTCAGCATTCCGGTATCGATCATGATGACCTTGCCGTTCAGTCGACTGGAAATGTGCTTGTTAAAGGTAACCGTATGCCCCACAACCAACTGGCTGGCACCCAGGGCCGCAAGAGATGCGTCCAGGGTTCCCTCCACCGTCACAGGCAAACACATACTGTCTTCACGCGCCCACAAAGGGCCCTCAGGAGAAAACAGTGGCTTCCAGTAAAGCTTTCTGAATTTTTCAGCTTCCGGAAGGGTGGACGCCTCAGACAGCCGTGGGCGCTGCCTGAATGTCGCGGGCAACACCAGGCCGATATCTTTGCTGACCACCGCCCACAACTCGTCGTACTGGGAAATTGCCTCGGCCATGGACCGATTGGTGCCTTCCAGCCCCTGCTCCGCCACCAACCTGGGCAGTCCACCATGAGTGAAAGCCTTGTCGTTGATAACAATCAGGAACGGCAGCGTACGCAACCACTTTCCATATTTGCCTTCGCTGGAGAAAGCCTTGCGGTGACCGAAGAAACCCGGGGGATAAAGCTGGTCAAAATCCGAGTCCCGACGCTCTTCCGGATTCTGGTCAAAGTACTCGCGCACAGCCAGTCGTTCTTTTGGATCTTCCATGTCCTGGTAGGAAAGAAATTCCTGGGGGCTGACATTACGAAGATCACCAGTCAGGTTCATGAGCTCATGATTGCCCAGCAACACATGCACCTTACCGCCGCTCTTGGCCGCCTCTTTCTGCAGACGCATCAGCAGGTCCATTATCTTGCGTGAATCCGCACCGCGATCCAGAAAGTCCCCCAGGCTCACAAGGTTTGCTTTCCCACCGGACCATTTCAGTTTGCCGTCGACGAGCCCGACCTCGGCCAGTAGTGCTGAATAACTGTCAAATGCGCCGTGGGAATCACCAATCACCACCAGACGTTCACTTGTCTCGTAGCGGTAGGTCTGCGCCAACGCAGTCGGAGACACCCAAACCAGGGCGAGCAGGCACAGCAAGCTCGCTTTTTTCCACAGTCGCTTCAGCAAAGCACTTTCTCCAGTCTCTGGTTATTCGTTTTCAGTCAGCTCTTCGGACAGCCCGGACAAGAGCGAAATCAGCTCTTGCCCGTTTCACCCAATGCATTATTTCATCAATTTCAAGCTGAAATAGGCGTATTCCAGCGCTGCACGGTAGGCCAGCTGGTCCTGGTTGGCCGCCCCGCCATGACCACCTTCCATGTTTTCGTACATCAAGAAACTGTTGCCGTACTCACGCATCCTGGCAGCCATTTTCCTGGCGTGCCCCGGATGCACCCGGTCATCCTTGGTAGAGGTATAGAACAGCACCTCAGGGTACTTCACTCCCGGCTTCAGTGCCTGGTAGGGCGAATAAGTCTCAAGGTAGGCACGCTCGACAGGTACGTCCGGATTGCCGTATTCACCCATCCAGCTGGCACCGGCCAGCAGCCGGTGATAGCGCAGCATATCCAGCAACGGCACACCGCAATCGATGGCCGCATACAAGTCTGGGCGCTGGGTTAGCACTGCACCCATCAGCAACCCACCGTTAGAGCGACCGATAGCGCCGAGTTTCTCCGGCGTGGTCACGCCAGTCTCAACCAGGGCTTCACCGATGGCGAAGAAATCTTCGTAAGCCAGGTGCCGGTTTTCTTTCAGGGCTGCCTGGTGCCAGGCCGGACCGTATTCACCGCCACCACGAATATTGGAGAGCACCAGCACACCACCGCGAGCCACCCACATGCGACCGGCCAGGGCGCCATGTTGGGGCCGTGCATTCTCGTCATAGTATTCGGGCAAAATTGGAACCAGGAAACCGCCATATCCGTACTGGATGGTGGGCGCGTTGCCATTGGCCAGCACGTCCTTGCGACCCATCACGAAATAGGGAACCCGGGTTCCATCCTTGCTGATCGCGAATCGCTGGGAAACTTCCACGTCCGAGGCATCGTAGAACGCCGGCAGCGAGTACGCCTGCTCCAGGCTCCCATCAGGGCTGGCCAGGTACAGACTGTCGGGAACGGTCAGGCTCTCAAAACTCACGAGCAGGCTGTCATCGTCGCCGCTCACAGAAACCAGGGTCACCACGCCGTTATCAGGCAGGTCCAGGGTACGCGCAACCCAGTCGCCGTCTATCTTTTCCAGTTGCCGGGCGCGCCCGATCACGTTGTCCAGGATCTGCAGGTGAACCATCTTGTCCCCCAGCATCACCTCGCTGACCGCCTCGCCCCGGGCCGGCTGATACACCAGCTCCGTCGAGAAATCGGCCGGATCGATGGTGACCACCGATCCCTGGGCAAAGGTCTGGCCATCATGGGACCAGTCCTCGTCTACCCGCACAACCAATTCCCCCTTCAGCATGCCCGCTACTGCTGCATGCAACGGCAGGGGTATCTGCCTCAACCCCTGCTCTTCCAACAAGAAAAACTCGCTCTCAAAAAACGTTACTGCCCGATTGATGAGGGTAAACCGGTGGTCACCGTCTCGCAGGACGCTCACGAACGGACTTACATCGGACTCCGGACTGGTGAAAACTTCGCCGGCATCCGCAATATCACCACCCCTTATCCAGCGCTTGTAAATCCGCGGATAACCCGATTCTGTCAGGCTGCCAGGACCCCAGTCGGTGGCCACCAGCAGGGTGTTCTCATCTTCCCAGGCAAGACGGCTCTTAGCCTCGGGCAGCGTGAAGCCCCCGTCCACAAATGCCTTGTCCTCAACCGAGAATTCCCGGTAAACCGTCGCATCCTTGCCACCCCGTGACAGGGCTACCATGCACAGCTTGTACTCCGGCGACAGGCAGGGATAGGCGCCTGAGAAAATCCAGTTTTCCCCCTCGCTCTCGGCCAGGGCATCCACATCCAGCAGCACCTCCCACTGGGGCTCCCCTGAACCGAAACTGGCCAGGCTGGCCCGGCGCCACAGGCCCCGCACGTGCTCTTTGTCCTGCCAGTGGTTGTAGACGTAGTCACCTTGAATGCTTACCAGGGGAATTCGTTCGCTGGAGTTGAGGACTTCGCGGGCTTCCTGGTACATGGCCTGGAACTCTGGCTGGCCTTCCAGGATTACCTTGCTGCGAGCGTTCTCGGTTTCAACCCACTGAAGACTCTTTTCGCCTTCAACCTCTTCTAGCCACATATAGGGGTCTTCCTGGCGTGTCGCACATGCCGTCAGGACAACGGCCAGGACCAGGAAAAAAGTTGAAAAAGCAGCAAGACGTTTCATAAAAACCTCTGAATAACGGGTAAGTCTGATTGCATAAATCGGAAATGATACGGCCAGCAATCATACCGAACCATACGGACGGGTACGTAGGCGAGGCGAAAACTGCTCTTTTTCGCCCCCCGAGGCGCTTCTCCACCGGCGCTAAAAACAGCAAAAATCCTACAGAAATCACCGGACTGTGACCGGGTTCGGGGTTTTTCGGATGGAATCAATGTAAATTTCAGCGGTAACTGGCATTCAGGCGAATTTTCAGCATTTCGAATCACATGAATAACTTATCGTTAAGCCACCCCAAGGTAGGCAGAAAGGCCCGGTTTCGCACCCGGGTTTCTGGCCTTGCCCAGACTCTTCGGCGCAGAATCGCCGGGCAGATCTCCGGCGGTTTGCTGGGACTTTTGTGCATCTGCTACCCGGCTATCGCCAGCCAACCAGCAGCCTTTCAGCAAGAACATGAATCGGCGATTCTTGCCGCCCGATCCGGACAGTTCAGCGAAGCACTTGATCAGTTGCACCGTCTGCGCCTTGAGTACCCCCAGGCCAGATCGTTGTTGATAGACGAAACCCTGGTCCTCGCCTGGGCCAACAGGGATCAACAGGTTGTGGACAATGGGTCCCAGCTGAACCTGGCCAGCGACCCCATACGGGTGATCACCACGGTGGCCAAGGCATACCGTAACCTGAAAGAATTTGATAACGCCGTCCGCTGGTATCACGGGGCCCTCAACCGACAGCCGGATAACCTTGATGCCCGGCTTGGCCTTGCGATGACTCTGGCGGATGGCAAGCGCTACGAAGAAGCCATTACGGAATTGGGAAACCTCCCTGAGTCCCAGCGAAATTCCGCTCCCGCTCTCGAGGTTCACGCCTACATACTCAAGAGTCAGGGCAAGACTGTTCAGCGCCTGGTCATTTACGATGCCTTGCTTGCCCTGGACCCCGCCTCGCAAAAAGTACTGCGTGAAAAGGCCCTGCTGCTACGCGAAATGATGCTCCCGGAATTCGCCCTGGAACTGGCTAGCCAACACCCCGGCATTCTCAGCCAGGAAGAGATGGACAACCTCAAGGGCGACCAGCTTGCACTGTCGATTCGCAGCGCCGCTCGAACTTACTCCGCACCTGGCAGCGAATCAGCGAACAGTGAAAAGGCCCTGACCACACTGGATAAGCATATCGCCACCGTCCCGCCCGGCACACCGCTTTACAGGCGCCTGCGTACCGACCGCCTGGTCGCCCTGGTAGACGCGGGGCATGATGCCGAAGCGGTGGCCGAATACGAATTACTGACCGCCGAGGGCATGCAGCCGGCTGGTAATATTCGCTTCGCCGCCGCCCGGGCCTACCTGGCCAATGGCCAGACTGACACCGCCCTGCTCCTGCTGACAGAGTGCCTCGCCGCCGAACCGGACAACCTGGATTACCAGGCGGAATACTTTTACGGACTACTGGAATCAGGACAACTGGACCAGGCCATCGCCTACGCCGACGCCCTGCAGGCCAGGCAATCCCCAGGCCAGCAGGGAACCGACCAGGCAGGCAACCTCTACATGAGCGCCCGCCTGCGTTCGATTCTCGCCCGCTCTTACGCAGACCAACTGGACCAGGCCCAGGCGGAACTGGAAGCAATAACCCGCGAGGCACCCAATAACGTGGATGCCCGACAGGAACTGGCGTCCATATACCTGTGGCGAGGCTGGCCAGACAAGGCACTGGCCCAGTATCAGCAAATTCTTACCATGTACCCGGAACACCTGGGGGCTCGGGCCGGCTGGACCCGCGCACAGCTTGCCCGCCAGGACTACCCGGCAGCCGCCGGGGCGATTAAAAACCTCCAGAAAGACTATCCTGGAAGCCGGCCGGTGAGGCAGCTGGCCCGGACCTGGAGTCTCCACGAGAAAAGCCAGTTGGTGGTTCAAGCCTCTACCGGTGACAGTACCGGCGATACTTTCGGCAGCCGGCAATACACCCTGCAGGGCTGGTGGTATACACCGCCGAAATATGACTGGTTCCGTTTCTATGCCCACACTTTCGACAGCTTTGCCCAATTCCCGGAAGGCGATGGTCAACGCTCGCGCATCGCAGCAGGCGCCGAATACAGACGACCAGGCTGGAACGCCCGCACCGAGGTAAGCGCCCGACGCTGGGGCGGCGACGCGGGTCTGCACGCCGAACTAAACTGGCGCATCACAGACCTGTGGACGGTGGGTGCCAGCGGCGAACTGAACAGTTACGAGACGCCCCTGCGGGCTGATCTCAATGATGTGAGCAGCGACCAGGTGGCATTTCGAGCCAGGTACAACGCCAACGAATCCCTGTCCCTGGGAAGCACCCTTACCCTGGCCAGCTTCGATGACGGAAACCGACGTCGCGGCTTGTCGGTCTACGGCCGGCAAAGGGTGGTGAACAATACCTGGTTCAAACTGGACGGCACCGGATCGGCTTATTTTTCCAGCAACTCTGAAGAGCTGGCCAGTTACTACAATCCATCCAGCGATCGTTCCCTGACAGTCGGCGCGGACATGCGCTGGATCGTTTTCAGGGGCGCCGATCGCGGCCTTTACCATCGACTGCACCCCCAGGTCGGCAGCTATTACCAGGACGGTTACGGAAGCAATCCCATCTGGAGCCTGGAATACGAATTCGGTATGCGCTTCAACGACAGTTGGTCACTCAACCTGGGCGCCCGGCGCGGCCGGCATGCCTATGACGGTGGAATGGAAACCAGCAATACACTGTTGCTTGGACTGGAGGGGCGCCTGTGATCAAGCGTTACCTTCTTGGCATCCTGATGCTGCTTTCATCCGGACTCGTAATGGCGCAGTCCGGGCCGTTACATGTCATCACCTACCACGATGTCACAGACGAACAGGGCCAGGACAGCATGGCCGTCACCACCAGCGCCCTGGTCGAGCACTTTCGCTGGCTTCGGGACAACGACTTCCACCCGGTAAGCATGGACCAGGTGGTCGCAGCGAATAACGGCGGAGACGCCTTGCCGGCAAACCCGGTGCTGCTGAGTTTTGACGATGGCCTGATCAGCACGTACACCCGCGTCTACCCGCTGCTCAAGCTGTTCAACTACCCGGCCGTTTCAAGCCTGGTCACCGATTGGGTCGACGGTGAGAAGACCATCGACTATGCCGGGCAACAACGAAGTCGCTCGGACTTCGTAAGCTGGGAACAAATTCGGGAAATGCAGGACTCGGGCCTGGTGGAGTTTGCCTCCCACAGCCATGCAATGCACCAGGGAATTATGGCCAACCCCCAGGGCAACACCCAGCCCGCCGCAGTGTCCCTGCTCTATAGCGACGGCAAATACGAGAGTCGTGAAGACTATACGAATCGAATCATCACCGATCTGCAGACCAGCTCGAAAATCATCGCCAGCCACACCGGGCGCGCCCCCAGGGTAATGACCTGGCCCTACGGCGCCCACAACAAGATCACCGTTGAACTTGCCCGGCAAAGCGGCATGCCCTGGTCGCTGACCCTGGAACCGAATTTTGGCAACCAGCCCGGCAGCACCGTCCTGCACCGACACCTGATCAACAACAACCCCGGCATCCGGGAACTGGCGACCATGCTGTTAAGGCCCCCTGCCCCGCCCCTGGTCCGGGCCGCCCAGATTGACCTGGATTACGTTTACGACCCGGACCCGGCTCAGCAGGAACGCAACCTGGGCGTGCTCGTGGAGCGCATCCACCAGTTACAAATCAGTCATGTCTTCCTCCAGGCATTTTCCGACCTGGATGGAGATGGGGGCGCGGAAGCCCTGTATTTCCCCAATCGTTATCTCCCCATGCGCTCGGACCTGTTTAACCGGGCGGCCTGGCAACTGAAAACCCGGGCCGGCGTGCGGGTATACGCCTGGATGCCAATCCTCAGTTTCACCGGCGATACTATCGACCCTGCATGGCGGGTACTGCAGGCAGGCGCCAAAGGCGAGACCCTGGATACCAATGCAGAACCCAGGCTTTCCCCTTTCAATCCTGACGCCAGGGCGGTAATCACGGGCATTTATGAAGACCTGGCCCGCCACGCGCGTTTTGATGGACTGCATTTTCACGACGATGGTCGACTCAACGAACTGGAAGACGCCAGCCCCGACGGCATCAGGGCATACCAGGACCTGTACGGCGAAGCTCCCGACCTGCTGAGGTTGAAAAGCAACCCCCGGGTCGCCCAGCGCTGGGCGACTCTGAAGACCCTCACCCTGTTGGAATTTACCGATCAGCTGGCCAAGCTTGTCGGCAACTACCAGGCAGGTATGAAAACCTCGCGCAACATGTTTTCCCCGGCCCTGTCTGGAACAGACGGGGCTCGCCTGCTTGCCCAGGACTACACCCGGTTCCTCGGCCACTATGATTTCGTCACGGTCATGGCGATGCCCTACCTGGAAAACATCGACAACCCCGGGGAGGCGAAACGCTACTATCATGAGTTGGCAGAACGCGCCCTGGCTCACGGCAACGGCGCATCAAGAACCATATTCCAACTTCAGACTATGGACTGGCGAAACAAACGCCAGGTACCGTCGCTGGAATTGAAAAACACCTTCAGATTGCTGCAATCACTGGGCATCAGAAATCTGGCCTACTACCCGGACGACTTCCTTAAAAATCACCCTGACCAGGCAGAACTGCGCCAGGGCATATCTGTGGCTGAGTTCCCCGCAAGGAGCCAGCCATGAGCATTGAAGGCGTGGTCGAGGGCCTGCTGGAATTTGCCTTTTATTACCCACTGTTCATGACCTACGTGTGGATGATCGGTGCGGTGTACTACTTTTATTACCGGGAAAATTCAGATCACCGCCGCTACGATAATCCGCCGGAACTGAAGAAAACCCCACCGGTGACCTACCTGGTGCCTTGTCATAACGAGGGCGATAACGCCCGGGAAACAGTGCAGGCGCTGCTTGAGCAGGATTACCCCGAGTTCGAGATCATTGCGATCAACGACTGCAGCGGGGATAGCACCGGGGAAATTCTCGACGAAATCGCCGCCGCCGAACCCCGGGTGCGAGTCATCCACTTTGATCAAAACCAGGGCAAGGCTATGGGTCTGCGCATGGGCGCCCTGGCCTCACGCCACGAAATCCTGGTCTGCCTGGACGGGGACGCCCTGCTGGACAAACATGCCACTCGATGGATTGTTCGTCACTTCAACGACGGTCCACGGGTGGGCGCAGTGACCGGCAACCCGCGAATTCGAAATCGAAGCTCCCTGCTGGGCAAAATCCAGGTCGGTGAGTTCTCCTCGATTATTGGCATGATCAAGCGGGCCCAGAGAATCTATGGGCGCGTCTTCACCGTGTCCGGCGTGGTGGCGGCCTTTCGCAAATCCGCCCTGCAAAAAGTCGGCTACTGGGATCTGAACATGATCACCGAGGACATCGATATCAGCTGGCGACTACAGTCCAACCACTGGGATATTCGCTACGAACCCAACGCCCTATGCTGGATCCTGATGCCGGAAACACTCAAGGGCCTGTGGCGCCAGCGCCTGCGCTGGGCCCAGGGCGGCCTGGAGGTTTTCCTGCGCTACTGGCCGTCTTTAATGAACTGGAAGAAACGCCGAATCTGGCTGGTGGTCCTGGAACTCGTGGTGAGTACCGCCTGGGCACACTTGATCGCGCTTATTTTCCTGGTAGCGACCGTGGGCCTGTTCATCGAGCTCCCGCCTGTACTGCGCGGCGCGGCCTTCCTGCCCGGCTGGGCGGGCGTGGTGCTGGGCGCCACCTGCCTGCTCCAGTTCGGCATCTCACTGGCCATCGACAGCCGTTACGAACCCCGCCTTGGGCGTTATTACTACTGGATGATCTGGTACCCCATGGTCTATTGGACCATCCAGACTGCTGCCACCCTTGTCGCCCTTCCAAAGGCCTTACGCAAGCCCCGGGGCACCCGCGCTATCTGGACAAGTCCGGATCGCGGCATCCGGATTAAGTAGGCGCGAGGCAATGGTTAATTCATCACAACCCCCAATTATCGATGTTCCTCACTTGCTGTCCCGAAGCAGGCGCAGGAAGGAGGCAGCGTTCACCGCTCTCATGTGGTCGCTGTATGCCTATCTCTGGACGCCGCTGATCAGCTTGCTGGCATGGTGGGCCGGTCTGGATATCGCCTACGAATCCATGATCGTGGATGGTGGCTGGCAGGGACTGGTATTTGTGCTGCGATGGTACATCGTCAGTATCACCCTTATTTTCATCATCATCGCCGCCTGGTCCAGCAGCAACCGACGACGATTCCGCAACAACGAAAGACGACACTCAATACCCCCGGTCAGCGACCAGGAATTGATGTTTGACTTTGGTGTTGCGTCGGGTCAGTTGGAAATGATGCGTTCGTCGAGTGTGATGTCGATCAATCTGGATGAAACCGGAAACATCAATTTAATTACTGCCGCATCCACCTCGGTGGCGAAGAAAACAGAAATGCCACAATCACTGCCGGGAACAGGATCCGCGAATTAATCAGGTCCGCCTGCACGAGAACCAGGCCGGGATATAGCAGCAACCCCGCCACGGCAAAATACATGGCGATGCTCAAGAAACGCTGTAATTGATAATGCCAAGGCATCCGGCCACCCCTTGGGTTGTGCCATTAAACTTATCCAGAGGACTCCTAGTATAGGCCTGAATTCACAGGGCAGGTCAAAAACACTGCGCAATCCTCCTCAGTGAACACATTTGCTGCATCGCAATAGTTTTTCCGAACGCAGTGCAAAACCTATGCTTCAGGGTCAAAAATTCAAAATCGCGACCACCAGCACACACCATTTTTCCCAGCCATGTAAAATATGCCACCACGCTTGGAGGGTTCGGGCTTTCAGACCCGCCTCCAGAACTAAGTAGAAGGTTGAGCCAAACATGATTCAAAAATCCCGTTTGCACATTCCGCATCCGCCGGCCAGGCCGGGGGATAAACCGGATTTCAGTTACCTCCAGATCTCCCAGCCGGGCGAGGTCATGCGACCGGACGTGAACACTCACGCCATGGATATGACGGACCTTGCCCACAGCATGGTTCGAGTTCTGAAGGATGACGGTAAAACCACCGGTCCATGGAACCCACACCTGGAACCCGAGGTGCTGCAGGTTGGCCTACGCCACATGATGCTCACCCGGGCGTTCGACGAGCGCATGCAGAGAGTGCAGCGGCAGGGCAAGATTTCCTTCTACGTGAAGTGCACGGGTGAGGAAGCTGTCGCAGTAGCCCAGACCATGGCATTGCTTCCGGGAGACATGCTATTCCCGTCCTACCGGAACCAGGGACTGCAGGTTGCCCGTGGGCGCAAGCTGGTGGACCTGATGTGCCAGTGCCTGTCCAACACTCGGGATATGTGTAAAGGGCGGCAAATGCCCATCATGTATCACAGCAAGGAAGGCAACCTGTTTTCCATCTCGGGAAACCTGACCACCCAGTATCCCCAGGCAGTTGGCTGGGCCATGGCTTCGGCCATGAAAGGCGAGGACAACCTGGCGGCAACCTGGATTGGAGACGGCAGCACGGCGGAGCCTGATTTCCACCATGCCCTGACCTTCGCCTCGGTTTACCAGGCACCGGTGATCCTCAACGTGGTGAATAACCAGTGGGCAATTTCGACCTTCCAGGCATTTGCCGGCGGCACACGCGTACCCTTCGCCGCTCGCGGCCTGGGCTACGGCATCCCTGGCATCCGGGTAGACGGCAACGACTTCCTGGCGGTTTACGCGGTTACCGCGTGGGCAGCCGAACGCGCCAGGACAGGCGCTGGTCCGACTCTCATCGAGCACGTGACCTATCGCGCCTCGGCTCACTCCACCAGCGATGATCCGTCGCGATATCGTCCCAAGGACGAATTCGAAGCGTGGCCGCTGGGAGATCCCATCACGCGCCTGAAGCAGCACCTTATCCAGTTGGGCGAATGGAGCGAAAAACAGCACGAGGCCCTGGAAAAAGAACTGGAGAAACACGCGCTGGAAAGCTGGAAAGAGGCAATCACCTACGGAACCATGACCGAGGGCCCCAGCCTGGATCCAAGCAATATGTTTGAAGATGTCTTCAAGGAAATGCCAGAGCACCTGAAGAAGCAACGCGAACAAATGCTCGCCGAGGGAGACAAGTAGTCATGGCACAGATGAATATGATCCAGGCCCTTAACTCCGCCATGGATATCGCCCTGAGCAAGGACCCCACGGTCGTGCTGATGGGCGAGGACATTGGCTACTTCGGCGGCGTATTCCGCTGCACCGAGGGACTCCAGAGAAAGCATGGTGAGCACCGGGTGCTGGACGCCCCTATCGCCGAGGGCGGCATTGTCGCCACGGCAATCGGCATGGGCGTAAACGGTCTGCGACCGGTGGTAGAAATCCAGTTTGCCGACTACATCTACCCGGCGTTCGACCAGATTGTTTCCGAACTTGCCCGCCTGCGTCATCGCAGTGCAGGCGACTTCTACGCACCGATTACCATCCGCACTCCCTGCGGCGGCGGTATTCGTGGAGGCCAGACTCACTCCCAGAGTCCCGAGGGCATATTCACCCATGTCAGCGGTATCAAGGTGGTCATGCCGTCTAACCCCTACGACGCCAAGGGCATGCTGCTCAGCGCCATCGAGGATGACGACCCGGTAGTGTTCTTTGAACCCAAGCGCATCTACAACGGTCCGTTTGATGGCGACCCGGACAAGCCGGCCAGGCCCTGGAGCACTCACGCCAAGGGCGAGGTGCCCGAGGGGCATTACACAGTACCCATCGGCAAGGCAGAGATCGTGCGCCCGGGTAATGCCGCCACAATCATCACCTACGGAACCATGGTGCACGTGGCAGAAGCTGCCGCCGAGAAGAGCGGTATTGATGCAGAGATTATTGATGTCCGCAGCATGGCGCCGCTGGATGTCGCCACCCTGCGCGCCTCAGTGCAAAAAACCGGACGCTGCGTGATCGTGCACGAGGCCACCCGATTTGGCGGCTACGGTGCCGAGCTCTCAGCAACGGTCCAGGAAGAATGCTTCTGGCACCTGGAAGCTCCAATCCAGCGCGTGACCGGTTGGGATACGCCTTACCCTCATGCATTTGAGTGGGAATACTTCCCCGGTCAGAAACGCATCATCAACGCTCTACGCGCCGTTCTGGAGGCTTGATATGAGTACCTATGTTTTCAAGCTGCCGGACCTGGGTGAAGGCACTGTAGAAGCGGAAATCGGCGAGTGGCATGTCAAAGTCGGTGATGTGGTGGCCGAAGACCAGATCATCGTGGACATGATGACCGACAAGGCCGCGGTGGAAATTCCCTCCCCGGTAGGCGGACGGATTACTGCACTGAATGGCGAAGCCGGCGACATGGTCGCGGTGGGATCCGAATTGATCGTATTCGATACCGATGCAGACGCCGTCCCGGCGGAGACCACTCCAGCCGAAGACAAGCAAGCTGAAGCGCCTGCTCCGGTTGTGGCAGCGGCGGTTGCCCCGGCCCCTGCCGTGGAACGCGATGCTGGTGAAAAGGCCCTGGCCTCGCCGGCAATCCGCCGTCGCGCACGAGAGGCCGGTATCGACCTGTCTGTGGTGCCCGGATCAGGCGCCAAGGGTCGTATTTCACGTGAAGACTTCGACGCCTTCGCAGCGGGTCACGCACGCCCGACCGCCCCGGCACCGGCCTCGCGGCAACAGGCCACAGGCATCGAGGAAATCAAGGTCATCGGCATACGCAGGGTGATCGCCAAGCGCATGGCCGAAGCCAAGCGAAACATTCCTCACTTCTCCTACGTTGAAGAAGTGGATGTCACCGAACTGGAAGCCCTGCGCAAACACCTGAACGGACGTAAGGATGCGGACAAACCCAACCTGACGTACCTGCCCTTTCTTGCCCTGGCCCTGGCCCGGGTCCTCAAGAGCTTTCCCCAGTGCAACGCGCTTTACGACGAGGAGCGCGGCGTGATCGTGCGTCACCAGGCGGTGCATGTGGGCGTCGCGACCCAGACACCGGACGGCCTGAAGGTTCCCGTTGTGAAACACGTGGAAGCCCTGTCCTTATGGGGCGCCGCCAGCGAAATGCGCCGGGTTTCCGAGGCCGCGAAAGAAGGCACGGCCAGCAAGGCGGAACTGACCGGTTCGACGATTACGATCACCAGCCTGGGTAAATTGGGAGGCATCGCGTCCACCCCGATTATCAATGCCCCGGAACTGGGTATCATCGGCGTGAACAAGGCGGTAGAACGGCCGGTAGTGCTTAATGGCGCCATCACCGTGCGCAGGATCATGAACCTGTCCACCTCCTTCGATCACCGCTTCGTCGACGGCTACGATGCCGCGGCAATGGTGCAGGAACTCAAGAACATGCTTGAGCATCCGGCCAGCATCTTTGTTGACGAAAACTAAAGGCAAATAAAAAGCCGGTGAGGTTTCCCTCACCGGCTTTTACCTTTTCTTCCAGATCCAAACGTTATTTACGCTTGCCCCCTGGTTTACCCCTGGTGGACCGGGCAGGTTTTCTGCCACCGTCATCCCGCGGGGGAAGACCCGTGTGCTGGGTAAGAATCTTCTGTTTACCCGTGCGTTTCTGGTGAGCCTGTTCTGAATTTTTCCTGCGAGGCGCCCGATAGTCACGACCGGCATCCGGTTGGGTCGCGGGGACCAGGTGGCGATCGCCATCACCAATCAAGTCGGCACGCCCCATTTTACGCAGGGCCTCGCGGATCAACTCCCAGTTATTGGGATCGTGATAACGCAGCAGGGCCTTGTGCAGTTTACGCTGCTCGGGATCCTTTACCGGCTCCACACCATCGCTCTTGTAACCCACCTTGCGCAACGGATTCTTGCCCGAGTGATACATGGCGGTAGCGGTGGCCATGGGAGAAGGATAAAACGCCTGGACCTGGTCAGCCCTGAAGTTGTTCTTCTTCAGCCACAATCCAAGATTGATCATGTCTTCGTCGGTGGTACCCGGATGGGCGGCGATGAAGTACGGAATCAGGTACTGCTCTTTGCCCGCCTCTTTCGAGTATTTCTCGAACAACTTCTTGAAACGGTCGTAGGTGCCTATGCCCGGTTTCATCATCTTGGACAACGGACCGTTCTCGGTATGTTCCGGGGCGATTTTTAAATAACCGCCAACATGATGGGTCACCAGTTCCTTCACGTATTCGGGGTCTTCCACCGCCAGGTCATAACGAAGCCCCGAAGCAATCAGGACTTTCTTAACGCCCGGCAATTCCCGGGTCTTGCGATACAACTGGGTCAGGGCCGAGTGATCGGTATTCAGGTTCGGGCAGATTCCCGGGTAGACGCAACTGGGCTTGCGGCAGGCGGCCTCGATTTCCTTACTCTTGCAGGCAATCCGGTACATATTGGCCGTAGGGCCACCCAGGTCGGATATAACCCCGGTAAACCCGGGGACTTTGTCCCGGATCTGCTTGACCTCATTGAGAATGGACTCCTCGGAACGGTTCTGGATGATCCGCCCTTCGTGCTCGGTGATAGAGCAGAATGTGCAGCCGCCGAAACAGCCACGCATGATATTCACCGAGAAGCGAATCATCTCGTAGGCAGGAATTTTCTTTCCCTCGTACGCCGGGTGCGGGACCCGGGCATAGGGAAGACCAAAAACGTAATCCATTTCCTCGGTAGACAGGGGAATGGGCGGCGCATTCATCCACAGGTCCACATCACCATGCTTCTGCACCAGCGCCCGGGCGTTCCCCGGATTGGTCTCCATGTGCAGAACCCGGTTGGCATGGGCATACAAGACCGCATCATTACGCACTTTTTCAAAGGACGGCAGACGAATCACGGTCCGGTCGCGATCTCGCCGGGGGTGAGGATTGAACTGCAGTGCCTGCGCGCCTGAATCCTCTCCAGGAACCCCGTACAGGGCGTCATCACGGCGCTGCTTTTCACAGGCGTCCATTTCGCGAACGTTCACGTAGGGATTAACAATGCGATCAATTTTGCCCGGCCTGTCTATCCGGGTTGAATCAATTTCCCACCATTCCCTGGGCGTGTCCTTGCGAACAAATGCAGTGCCTCGAATATCGGTGATCTTGGAAATCTCCTCACCACGGGCCAGTCGGTGGGCAACCTCAACCACTGCCCTCTCGGCATTGCCATACAGCAGCAGATCAGCGGTCGCATCCATCAGGATGGATCGGCGCACGCTGTCCTGCCAGTAGTCGTAATGGGCAATTCGACGCAGGGACGCCTCGATGCCACCCAACACCACCGGCACATCCGGCCAGGCTTCCTTGCACCGCTGGCTGTAAACCAGGGAGCAACGATCCGGCCGACTGCCGCCCAGCCCACCGGCCGTATAGGCATCATCAGAGCGGGGCTTTCGTTCTGCGGTGTAGCGGTTAATCATCGAATCCATGTTGCCGGCGGCTACGCCGAAAAACAGGTTCGGTTTACCCAGCACCTTAAAGGGATCGGCCGAGTGCCAGTCTGGCTGGGCGATGATACCCACCCGGAAGCCCTGGGCCTCCAGCAGGCGACCAACAATGGCCATCCCGAAGGACGGGTGATCCACATAGGCATCGCCGGTAACAATGATAATGTCGCAGGAATCCCAGCCAAGGGTGTCCATTTCCTCTCGACTCATCGGCAGGAAAGGCGCCTCACCAAAGCACTCGGCCCAGTATTTCTGGTAGCCGAAAAGTTCGGTCGAGGGAGTAGGAATGGAAATAGCGGTCATATAACGGGCCCTGGGCTAGCCGACCATTATAGCTTAATCAGCCGGACTCGCTCCAAAGTACCGGTAGAATTGCCCTGACCGGGGCCTTTCGCCTGCCTCAGTCCGGCCCTGTCCCTGGCCCGACAGGGGTTTAATCCGGGGCAACAAATACGGCCACGGACGCGATTCTTCCAACTGGCAGGCCAGTTGCATCAGCCGGTTCTCCCGTCCCATTGGGGCCGATACCTGTACGGTTAGGGACAGGCCCTGGTCGCTCAGTCCGGCCGGGAGGGAAATCGCCGGGGTGCCGGCGGCAGTGCTAATTGGCGCACAGCCAGCCAGTGGCAACACCCTGGACAGCGGTTCCTCGGCCGGAACCTCCGGTGACCGGTATTCCAGGGGAAGCGCAAGATAAGCGGTGACCGGTAGAGCGGCCAGGGGAGGCTCAGGGGGTACGGGATGACATCATTCTCCGATGAAACGCTAACGAATCGCGTCATCCGGAATCGGGCCGAAATACATTTCCAACCCAATGCTTACACCCCAATTAGTCTTGCGAGTCTCTTCCAGTAATTCCCGGGGCCAGGTCACGGAGGATGCGACCTCCATAAACAGCCACTTTCGCAGTACTCGCTGGCGGTAGCGTAATTCAAAGCCGTAATTCTGAACTTGAACATCCGCCTCGGTTTCCCCCAGGACGAAGGTCTTGTAAGTCAGCGCCCGCCGATCCGAAAATCCCTGGAACAAGGTCAAGGCAGAGGACCATGCCAAGCCCTCAACGTCTAGCGATTCAGAAACATTGCCCCAATTGCCAAACCGCAACATCAGGTTGTCACCTATCAGGTGGTCAAGATCGATATTCATACTCGCGCCAAAACCCTCGTCCCGCTTCCAGTAAGTGACCGGGCGGAGGCGTAACAAGTTCTTTTCACCCATGGCAAAGGCGCGCCGGTAACTGGCCTTCACATAAGTATTCACGGGAAAATTAAGCCTGGCGCCGACACTGAAACGAAAACCACGTTCCATCCCGCCCTTGCCGTACCCCAGGCCCACTAGCAAAGAGTCGTCATTCGAGGTGTTAAAGGTACTGGGGAGAGAATCGAATTGGGATCCTTCACGCCCGTCTATGAACTCATCTTCATCACCCCGCCCCAGGATCAACTCGCCCCGGTTTCGTAATCTTGGCAGGGCATACCGAGCCCGCAGCCTGATTTTCTGGTCCCAACCGTCTCTTTCGTCCCACAGCGCAGTCACGCCAAGTCTGCCGAAGGTTTCACGACTCGCCGCGTCGTAGCGCTTGTCCCCAAAAAACCCATCAAACCAAGCGGCAGAATTGCAGGCAGTCATGTATACCCGATCCTGGGCCCGGTCCAGCCAGGGATCATTCTCTGCATTTAGCTCGTCACACGGATTCGGCCGCTGCTCGGCGTTTGGCTCGGCGTTTGGCTCGGCGTTTGGCTCGGCGTTTGGCTCGGCGTTTGGCTCGGCGTTTGGCTCGGTGGTTGGCTCGGTGGTTGGCTCGGTGGTTGGCTCGGTGGTTGGCTCGGCCTGGGAGGTTTCAGCGACAGCAGGAGCAAGGGCTGCACCCTCCTCCACAAGATCCGGTTCACCAGCCAGGGACATGCTTGCCCACAAGACCAGGATGCCTGCTTTCGCCCTTGCCTTGACTCTCACTATTATTCCTACACTCCCTTGTAACGCCACGCTCCTGCCTGGGGTCGCGACCGATCTCCCGGAAACCCCGGAAACCCCGGATACCCGCCTCAGATTGTCTGTGTTGGCGTGGAAAATCAACAATTCATCCGCGCCCGACACCCCCGGAGACTGCGGATTCATTCCCGGCATGACAGCAGGCTTCTCACATAGCGATTCGCAAATTGCGAAAATTGCCCGGCAAAATCCCCGGCAAAATACGACCGGGCTGCATCCCAGATTCTGATGCGGGAGAAAACCCACCAAAATCATGGGTTAGCACGGCAGATCAAAATATTGGCCCGGATATTGCTTAGTCAATCAGTATTGGAAATTTCACCGGAGGAAAGCCGTGAATACCCTGCCCAACACACCCACACGGGTCATCTTTATTACCGCCGCCCTGCTTGCGCTAAGCGCCTGTGGCGGAGGAGGAGGCTCGGAAGATACCGTAGTCATCCCACCTCCGGTCGATAATGAATGCTCAAATACCAACGTGAACTCGCTATGTCAGAACCCTGTGCCCAGCACCGCCAAGTTCGAGAATTTTGAACCCGCCACGCCCAGCGTTCCGGTGCCTGCAATTGTCACCAACAACGGATTTGTTGGAACCCGGATTTTTGTAAAGATCACCGGCTCCGACAGCCCTGATCCGTTAACCGGCGCAGGCCAGCAAGTCCTGTTCCTGGGTGAAGTTTCGCCGTCGGACAATTTCTCTATACCGGTCCATGTACCGCTGGCCGAGACCAGTCTCTTTTACGAAGTATTTTCTGATTCAAGCTCTGACGACATCGTATTTGGGGAGTTCCTGTTATGAACATTTTCAAGACCCTGGCAATCAGCACAGGGCTGACTCTGGTTGCGATGACTATTGCATTGCCCGCCCAGGCCCAGACCTATATGTCGACCAAACTCAAAGATGTGGTTACTTCGGGAACCGGCACTATCAACTTGTTCAGTGCCGCCAACGGTAGCAAACAACCCAATCCCACGGCCGCCACCGTCGAGTGGCTACGCCAGAACAACGGCAGCGGGCTGGTATTCGCGGTGGATGTGAATGAGGCCGCCAACGGCACTGAAAAAGCCAGCTCCCAGGGAATCACGGTCAAAAGCGCCAAGGTGGTCGCCGTCATTTCCGGAGTGACCTATGAATTCACAGAATTCAGCACCCGCACCCAGGCCTCGGTGGCCGAGGGCACGAGCACGGCCCGGAGCATGAAATACACCCTGATTGGCGATAGCGGCTCCAGCCGAATCACCTCCAATACGAGTTCCGATATCTACGGCTCAGACTTTGACGCCACCTTGAGAGTTGAAGTGCCGCAGAGCCTGTCTGGCGCCAGTTCTGTGCGACTGCTAGTGACCCTTATGGTCACCAACGTCGCCCTGGGAGATCCGGAAGCATTTTATGACTACACAAATGGTTTCGAAGACGTTGCCATAGTCACGGCCTCCGACGCAGCCTACCTGGATGGCATCCAGGCCGGCCAGGCCGAAGCACCATTGGTCATTCAAACCAGCGCGATTGAATTGCTTCCCTCCAGCACCATCTACCTTCCCGCGGTGGACAAGTATTACATGGTGACCTACGAGGACCAGTTCCCAAACCCGGGCGATTACGACTTTAATGACCTCACTGTCGGCTACCGTGTGTACCTTGAACTGAACAATGCAAACAAGGTCGTGGGGATAGGCGGCGTGGGCTACCTGGTGGCCCGCGGCGGAGGCTTTGATCACGACTGGTTCCTGAGAATAAACCTGCCCGGATCCACTTCCGGATCAGGTGTGCTAAACCTTTACGCCCCAGGCAGCGCAGTCCCGGCAAGCGGCTACCCGAGAACCATAAACCTCACCGGCCCTCTCAATCTGAGTGTTTTTGAACACACCGCTACCTTGTGGGTCGATCCGGGCCGAAACTTTGTCAACACCGAGCGCGACCAGGCGATTATCGACGGTCACCGCTTCACCTTCCACGTGACATTAAACAGCCCGATGAACGTGTCGCAAATGCCTGCCGCGCCTTACGATCCGTACCTTTACGTCTACAACACAAAGTACGAGATCCACCTGGATGGCAATCCTGCCGTTCATCCTCTTTCACGCAATACCGCGGACGGGCTGTCGGGTTACCGGGACGCATCAAACTATCCCTACGCAATGATCATGCCGGAGGATTGGCTCACCCCCATCGAGTACATCGACCTGGGCGAGGCCTACCCTGAGTTCGTCGAGTTCATAAAATCCAATGGTTCTACCAAGCAGGATTGGTACATGCGTCCAAATTTGAACGCCATCAAGAACAATACGCCTGACAAGTGGAAGTGGTAAACGAGAACCAGAGCTGGGGTGTCGAGAGACTTACTCGATGCCCCAGCTCTTTCTTTTCCGATAGATGGTGGAGGCGCTGATACCCAGCAAGGCGGCCGCCTTGGGAATATTGTCTTCACACAGGCTGATAGCCCGTTCAATCGTGTCTCGCTCGACTTCCCACAAGGGCCGGATCAGGTCGCTATCGCCGCTCTCTGCCGGCACAACACGCTGTGCCGATTCGGATTGGTCAGCAAGCTCTTGCGGTTGCCCCGCCCGGATGGCAGCGGCCATCTCCGCCAAGGGAGACGGAAGCATCTGCGGGGTAACCTCATCGCCCTTGTTCAGAACCACCGTGTGACGGATCAGGTTCTGTAGCTCCCGAATATTTCCTGGCCACGAATAGCTGGCCAGCACGGCTTCCGCCTCGCGTGTGAAACTAGCAAAGTCCTTGCCTTCCTCCGCTGAATAACGCTTCAGGAAGTTACGGGCAATCAGCAGCTGATCATCATCGCGCTCACGCAAAGGCGGCAATGACACGGGAATCACATGCAGGCGGTAGTACAGGTCTTCCCGGAATCGGCCCTTGGCAATCTCAACTAATGGGTCCTTGTTGGTCGCGCAGACAAAACGCACATCCACTGTTGTGGGCTTGCTGTCGCCGACCTTCTGAAACGTCCCGGTCTGGATGAACCGCAGCAACTTGCTCTGCAGGTCCATGTCCATCTCGCAGACTTCGTCCAGGAACAAGGTGCCGCCGTCCGCCTGGGTCGCCGCCCCATCCCGGGCCCTGACCGCCCCGGTAAACGCACCCTTAACGTGACCGAATATCTCGCTCTCCATTAGCTCCCGAGGAATGGCTGCACAATTCACAGGGATAAAAGGACCACCATGCCTCGGGCTTTCCCTGTGAATGGCTTCGGCGCACAACTCTTTACCCGTGCCACTTTCACCCTTGATGAAGACACTGGCCTTGGAACTGGACACGTTCTCAATGATCCGATACAGGGCCTGCATTTGCGCCGATGCGCCGATGAACCCGTGAAACCGTTCCCGTTCAAATTCTTTATAGCTGTCTACCAGGCCGGAAAGTTCTTCCTGGCGAATGGCGTTCTGCAGGGTGACCCTCAGGCGATCAGCGCGAAACGGCTTGGTGAGAAAATCGAAGGCGCCAGATTTCATGGCCTGGACCACCACATCGGTAGAACTGTGGTCAGTAACGACAATAACGGGGACCGGCAGCCCTTCCCTGACGACATGATTCAGGACATCCATGCCTTTTATCCCTGGCAATTCGAGATCCAGCAACAAAGCCTGCGGCAGCTTGCAGGCAAGGTAATTCAACGCTTCCTCGCCACTGGAAACGCGATCTACCGTTGTGCCATCCCTTTCCAGATAGGCCCTGAAAGCCGCAGCCTGGGAATCACTATCTTCTACGATTAGTACCGATCGCATCGGCGCTTCACTCATAACTCACCAAGATCGAAAGCCACGTTAACCAGCCAATCTTCTGGCTCGGGTAACAATAGTATCAGCAAGTCAGCCTTCGATACGCGAGTTCAAGCTATCTGCCGGGGCGCCATCCCTTTCGAGATAGGCCCTGAAAGCCACCGCCTGAGAATCACTATCTTATACGATTAATGCCAAACGCATGGGCGCATCACTCATAACTCACCAAGATCGAAACCCACGTTAACCAGCCAATCTTCTGGCTCGGGTAACAATAGCATCAGCAAGTCAGCCTTCGATACGCGAGTTCAAGCTATTTACCGTGGGCTCAATCAAGCTAAGAACTAGCTTGGCGCTTTTCAGCGCGAGCTCCTCCCTACCCTCCCTGGCGGCATCATCCATCTTGCGGGCATGCTCGGCAATCGCCGCCGCGCCGAAAGTCGCTGAACTGCTCTTCAGCGCATGGGCCTCCTTGGCAAGAGCAGATAAATCCCGGTGCTTTATCGCGTCCGCAATACGCTCACTGCGCATCGTCAACTCATTGATAAAGACCTTGAGCATCTGGGGTACCATTTCTTCAGAAGTGTCTATCGCAAGTTGCTGGAGAACACTGTCGTCTACCAGGCCATCATTGTCAGGGGGAGCCATGCCCTCCTTGCGTTTTGATGCCCATAAATCAATCATTTGATTCATCAACTTATTATCCACAGGCTTGCTCAGGTAATCGTCCATGCCACTTTTCAGCACGACCTCCTTAAACCCGGTTACCACATGCGCAGTCAGTGCGATGATAGGAATTTTCGCCATCTCACCACCCAGTTTGCGGATTGCACGAGTGGCGTCCAGCCCGTCCATTATGGGCATATCCACGTCCATCAAAACCACGTCATAGGGAAGTGTTTTCACCGCGGTTACAGCCTCTTTCCCGTCACCAACCACATCCACCTCATAGCCGGCGCGACGAAGCAGTTCTGACATCACCAGGCTATTAGCCTGGCTGTCTTCAGCCAACAATACGCGAATGAACTTCTTACCAGGGGCACTCACGTCCATACGCATTGACCAGGTTTTCTCAACATCCTGGGGGCCAGAGTCCGCGCTGGAAATGATGGCTTTGATATCTTCGTGCAATAGTGGCGCGTCTATTATCGCCGCTACACCAATACTGTGACCCAGCAACTCGTCCGTGGCATTGGCCTTTTCCGACATGGCCAGTGCCGGTATATGCGCCTCTTGGCAAACCCGAGTAATAGCCCGGACAGCGTCAATCGAATAATCCCCTGAGCCTTCCTCAAGCGGCAATACGACCAGGCTCACCGGGCTGCCTTGATAAAGCATTTCCCTGGCACGCGAAAAATCTCGCGCCACCCTTACATTGATACCCAGGGCCCGCAACTGGTCCGCTATCGCACGGATGTAAAAATTGCCCTCGTTAATAAGCAGTATTGTCTTGCCTTCGGCTTCAATACCGGGGTCCTGGCTGGCTTCGGAATCAAACGGCAGGGTAAACCAGAAGTTGCTTCCCCCGCCGGGGACGCTGGCCACCCCAATCTTGCCACCCATGAATTCAACCAACCGCCTGGAAATATTTAACCCAAGTCCAGTCCCCCCACTCACGCGCCGGGTACCAACTTGCACAAACTCTTTGAAAAGCTCCTTCTGATCGGACTCAGAAATTCCTACTCCCGTATCCCTGATCTCGAACTTCAACATACCGTTTTCTAACCCGACATCCAGTCTCACGGAGCCCTTCTCACTAAACTTGACAGCATTGCCGACCAGGTTAAGAAGAACCTGCCTGAGCTTGCCCGAGTCGAGCAAGAGTTCACCATTAAGCCCCTGGTGAATAACGCTTGCCAACTTCGTCCCGCCAGACTGGGCGCGGTTTGTAAATAACTGGGTAACCCCGTCACACATCTCGCTTAATCGGACCGGGGCCAATTCAATATCCAGCTTTCCTGACTCAATCCGGGCAAAATCCAGAACGTCATTCACCAGGCTCAACAATGCCTCCGCGGAATGCTTTGCGGTATTCAGAATCGCTCGATTACGGCTATCGAGATCCAATGACTCGAGCAATCCCATTGCACCCATGATTGCGTTGATCGGGGTCCGGATTTCATGGCTGACTGTGGCCACAAAATTAGTCTTGGCCTTGTTGGATGCCTCGGCCGCATCTCTTGCTTCCTGGATGGCATTCTTAAACGCGCGTGCCGCGGTGACATCCCGGATGTGCGCCGTAAACAACACGCCTTTATCCAACTGAGAAGCCATAATGGCTAACTCAACGGGAATCTCGACACCATCCTTGCGCAACGCAGGAACCTCAATTCGCTGGTCGATCACGGGGCCTTCGCCGGTCTCCAGGTATTTAGCAAGGCCATCACCGTGTGCTTTTCTCATCCCGTGCGGAACGATCATTTCGGACAATGTCCTACCCATCACCTCGTCCCTGGTCCAGCCGAATGTCGCTTCTGCCGCCGGATTCCACTCCACGACGTTGCCGTCAGATGTCATGCTCACTATGCAATCTAGAGAGTGCTCCAGCAGCGAGTCATAAAGATTCCTGTAGAAAGCGTGGGATTTCTCAACTTGATAACTCTCCTCTCGCTCCCGGTAGGCCAGCAGAAAATGACCTGCCACCCGAAAAAGCGGCCTTAGCTTTTCAAGCATCTCAGTGTCGTAGCCACCTTGCTTGTCGGCAATAATCATTACGCCAATTGTGTTTCCACCCGGCGCCAGGGGAATCGCGGCCCAGGACTGACACTCCTCTATGCCCGGCATCAGCCCTGCCGCACGTATTTCTTCGGGATCATTCAGATACTTGATAATCCCGGATTTCAGTACTTCAGTGACTGGCAACGGTATGTCCGTCAACGGCAGGCCGGCACTGTAAAAACCTAATTTTCTACCGAGTGATCGGCTGTCCGATGTCCCGTGAACAGCATCAAAAAGCTTCAAACGAGTCAGGCCTTCGGAGTCATCTTCCAGATGGCATAAAAACGCAGCAGAACTGCCCGTGATGGATGTCACCGCCTGGTTCAACATGCGTATGGCGCTAACGGCATCTTGCGACACTATAAATTCTCGCTGCACCGATAGAACAATCGATAACAATTCGTCACAAACTACCAGGCCATTTTCATCGCTCACGGCTTACCTCCGCCAATTCGAAAAACCACAGCCCCGGGGAATCGAAACCTGATTCGCCGCGGGCCGTCTTAGCTAATTTTTGGTCCACCCAACTCAACCCTATTTATCTACATCTGGTGTGAATAATTCAGTTTGCAGTCAATGCCTCAGCAATCCCGAAAGTCACGAAACCAGGCGCCTCACCACAAAACTGTGTTTGAGATGGCGCCATTTCTCTATGATGTTTATCAGTTCCTGTGCATTTAATGGCTTTGAGAGCCAGGCATCAAAGTTGCTCTTCCTTGTCTCAAACTGTAATAACTCATCGACATTTTCACTCAAGGCCACTACCGGGACCTGCAGAAATAACTCGCCCTGATTCATCAACGCCTCCTGGCGAACGAGATAGCTTTCCTGACTGTTCTGGGTAGAATTAATCACGGCCAATCCACCGAACAGGAGGATGACGGCTAATCCGAGCAGGTAGCGGCGGATACTCACTGCCGGCGCTCCAGGTTGCAACGATGGCACATCACTGCACACCCCAGCCTGCCCTGGCTCTGGAAGATTGGCGATCGAATCACGTTATATCAGCCCCTGTTTTGACACTACCTGCAATGCCAGCAAGTTGTGTGCCAAAAGCCGGAACCCCGCGCGGGGACAACACTATGGGCAGGAGGGAGGGAGCATTACTCATCAATAGTGGCAAAACGACAAGGCCAAAGTCGCAAAATGCGATTCCAACCACTGTCTCAGGCCGCGGAATCGCAAAACCAAGCAGTTCTGTCGGTTGGCACGGCTTTTGCTTAGTACCACACATGTAGATATTTGATTGTTACTTAACCGTGACAACTTGGAACAAAACACTTTATATGAGCAGTCGTTCAAACATGATGACCAAAGACGTATTTCGCGACACCGAAAACACTGCCGATCAAATGATATTGATCGTCGATGACAATGAGTCAGAGCGACTCAGGATGGTGCTCCTAATGCAGCGCCTGGGACTAACTACTATCTACGCCTCTGACGGCGAAGAAGCCCTTGAGATGGCAAAGCGTTACAACCCGGGAATCATCATTAGTGACTGGTATATGCCAGGCATGAGCGGACTGGAATTGTGCAAGGCACTGCGCGAGACCGCATACGGCGCAGATGTGTACTTTATCCTGGTCACCGGCGAAGACCGGCAGCAACACCTGGCAAAGGGGCTGAGCGAGGGCGCTGATGACTTCCTGACCAAGCCCTACATGGCCGAGGAGATCAACGCGCGGGTAACGGCAGGCAAGCGGGCCTTGAAAAGCAGGACAAAGCTTGAAAGCTCTAACAATGATTTGCGAGCGCAACTGGAGGCCAGCGAGAAATCTGGATCCAGGATCAAGGATAACCTGGCCAGTGCAGCGAAACTTCAAACCCGTATGCTGCCGCCCAAGAACAGCGTGCTTGGGGAATTCAGACTGGGGCATATCGCGAGAACCGCAGAAGATCTGGCAGGCGATGTATTCGGCTGCATCCCGCTAAACGAGGAAGGCGATATCGGCTTCTTCCATGTGGATGTTGTCGGACACGGCGTGGTCGCTGCACTGAACAGCTTCTCTGTGGCACGCCTGCTCTTCTCTGCAAATGCAGCCAAGGTAATTCTTACCACCAACGGCAAACCATCCCCGGCCCACACGGTCGTGGAACGACTGAACGAATACTTCAAAAGCGACGAGGAGTGCGACCAGTACTTCACCATGGTGTACGGCGTCCTTAACAGCAAGACTGGCGAGGGACAATTATGCCAGGCCGGGCACCCACATCCGCTGATCATTACCCCCGGCGGCGCCGCAAAGCGCCTGGGCAAGGGCGGTTTGCCGGTGGGACTCATGGAATTTTCCCGCTACGAAAGCGTGAATTTCTCCATGGAACCCGGAGACCGTCTGTTTCTGTACTCTGACGGTGCTATAGAAGCCGAGAATAAGAATGGAGAACAACTGGGCTTCCTATCTCTTTCCCGACGGGCCGTGACACAACGCGAATTGCCGCTGCAGGATTGGCTGGAAAACCTGGAATCCTACGTCGTGGACTGGACAGGAAGCGAAACCATGGAGGACGATTTGTCCATGTTGGGGCTTGAGCGCATCGCATCAAAGTCGGGCAAAATGGCCGAAATACAATGAAGAAAATGATGCTTGTCAAATTAGAGGCTGCCGATATCCCCAGGGCCGGGGACTGGATCGAGCGAGCCTGCATCAGTTTCGGACTGGACCAGACTGAGGCCTTCAAGGTCAAGACCTGCGTCGTTGAGGCGATCAATAATAGTATTGAGCACGCCTACGAGGGCCAGGTAGGCAATGTCACGATGAGCGCCTGGGAAGAAAACCAGCAAGTTAAAATTGAGATCATTGACGAGGGTCGGGAACCCGAAATCAGGGAACCTTGCTCAAACAGCGACGAACTGCCTGATCCCTATAGCGAAAGAGGACGCGGTCTCGCAATCATACGCGCCTGGATGGACGATCTATCCATGACCCGAACCGGTTCTTCCAACGTCCTCTGCATGTCAAAACGCATTCAGCAATAAGCCAACCTTGATGATTACATTACGATTTTGAACCAACCTGCTGTAGGCGTTGCATATTGGCTTTTGGATGCTCACAGTAAAATCATAACCTATTGTTTTTATTTATTTTGTATAAACTGGCACACTGCTTGCTTTAATAAACAAGCGGCAAGGCAACAAGCCAGAAATTACCAACTTGTGGACAACCTGGAGATTACACATGAATATAACCAGAGAAGAACACGGGGCCGTTGAAGTGATTGGCCTTCCCCAAAGATTGACCATGTCCGACGCTGGCGAGTATCGCCATGCCATCCGGGACATCGTGGATAGCGGCTGCAAATTGATCGCTCTCGACATGAGTAGAGTGGACTTCGTCGACTCCAGCGGATTATCCGTCCTGGTATCAGCCTATAAGGCTGCGCGCAACGCGGATGGTGATGCCGCCCTGTTCGGCTTGCAGCCCCAGGTACGGGCCCTGGTGGAACTGACCCGCCTGCACCACATCTTTGAAGTGTTCGCCGACAAAACGTCCGCAGTTAACCACCTGAACCAGAGTACGGTAGCCTAACAGGCTCTCACGGAGATCAAATTATGTCAGGCTCGTCACCACGTCAGCTTTCCATCGTCACCTTTATTGATGCCCTCGGCTGGGAAGTACTGAAAGGCCGCTCCTTCATGGAGGAAGAACTCACTTATCGCCAGCCGCTGCGCTCGGTGTTCGGGTTTTCATCAGCCTGTGTACCATCGATCCTGACCGGGCTTCAGCCTCGTGATCACAAACACTGGTCATTCTTTTACAAGGCGGGTGCGGAACGCCCCTTTCACCACTTGCGCTGGTTCAAACTGCTGCCCTCGTCCATTTTCGATAAGGGAAGAGTCCGCTCGAAGTTGAGCAAGTACCTGGCAAAATGGTTTGGCTATACAGGGTATTTCCAGCTCTACAACATTCCTTTCAAGCACATCGACAAGTTCGACTACTGTGAAAAGCGAGACCTGTTCAAGGCTGGCGGTATGAACAGTGGCGCAAACATCTTTGAGCGTCTGGAAACTGCCGGAGTCCCGTACAGCGTTTCCAACTGGCGCGAATCTGAAAGCGCCAACCTTGAACATCTCGAATCCGACATCAAGCAGGGTGATATCAAGTTCGCCTTCCTGTACATGGCGGACATGGACAGTCTTCTGCACATGGTTGGAAAAAACAGCAAGAAGGTTGATGAAAAGCTTTCCTGGTACGAACCACGCATGCAACAGCTGCTTGCCACGGCCCGGGAAAACTACGACGAAGTTCGTTTGTTTGTCTGTTCCGACCACGGAATGGCAACTGTCACCAAGCACGTGGACATCATGAGCAAAATCGAGGAGCTTCCTTATAAATTCGGAGGAGACTACCTTGCGACGTACGACTCTACCATGGCCCGATTCTGGTTCAACAACCCAGAATCTGAGGCAGCTATCCGTAAAACACTGGAAGCCTGCCCGGAAGGAAAGATACTAAGCAAAGAAGAGCTGGTATCCCTCGGTTGCGACTTCGAAGGCGACCAGTACGGAGAAATGATTTACCTGTTGGATGCGGGAACGATCATCCTGCCCAGCCACATGGGCACCAAGCCGATCACAGGCATGCACGGCTATCACCCGGATCACCATGACTCGGACGCCTCTTTGCTGTCCAACGTACCCCCTCCTGGCAATCCGACCTGCATTACTGATGTCTTCAACATTATGACGACCGAAGCTGGCGCCTGAGGCACCGGAATATTTACATGAAGCGTTGGGCAATCAATATCGCCTCCAGTTATGGCCGCTTCGTGGTAGCCATCATTGCAGTGTTCATGCTGACGCCGTTCATCATCGAGCGGGTCGGCATGGAAGACTATGGATTGTGGGCGCTGGCACTGGCCGTCTCAGGCATGTTGGGCCTGATGGACTTCGGCCTGGCCACTGCCGCGGTGAAGTACGTCGCCGAACACACTGCCAGGGGAGACATTGAGGGAAGAAACCGAGTCATCTCCACCCTGCTGACCTGCTATCTGAGTGTAGGCGGCGTTGCCCTGGTGATAGTCAGCATCTATGCATTCGGGACCTACGATGCAACCAGCACCGATGGCATCACCGGGAGAGAAGACTTCCGGATCCTTTGCGTGATGGTAGGCCTGATGGTGGCACTGGGTTTCCCACTGAGCCTGTTTCGCGCCGCCCTGACTGGCTCCGGCAACATGTTCCTGAGCAACCTGGCAGAGATCATCATGACCCTGTCCTACACCAGTTTGTCCGCACTGTTCCTGATCAATGGCAGCGGACTGGCCGGACTGCCTATCGCCCAGGCCATCGGCATGAGCATGGGTCTTGGAATGCTGGTATGGCTTTCCTATCGCAAGCTGGACGGCCTGAAACTGACCTTAAGCTTCAAGGGCCTGCGGGACTCAAGAGACTTGCTGGCATTCTCCGGCTGGGCATTTGTCGCCAACGCCGCCGTGCTGTTGATCATGCGTATGGACCCGATTTTGATCAAGGCCATGATGCCACTGTCGGCAGTTGCTATTTACGCGGTGGCGGCCAAGATCGCAGAGTACGCGTTGTTACTGAACAAACAGTTTTCCAATGCACTGATGCCGATGATTTCCCAGGCCCATGGAGCCGGATCATCCAACACTGTGCAGCAAGTGCTCACCAACGGCACCCGCTACTTGATGGCCCTGGCCATGCCCATGCTGGTACTGATTGCCATCTACGCTGACCCGCTGCTGACGCTGTGGCTGGGCGCTGGTTTCGAGGATGCCGTTCCGGTATTGCAGACCCTCGCTGTCGCCGTCGGGTGCAGCGTGCTGCAACTCAATGCCGCCAATGTCCTGGGCATGACCGGCAAACACCGCTTTGTCGCCAGTGCCATGGGCATGAGCGCCACGATCAACCTGGTGATTACCCTCATCCTGCTGCCCCGAATCGGTCTGCTCGGCGCTGCCATCGGCTCTCTGAGCGCGGCGCTGATCATTGAAACCGGTGTCATACTTCCCAGCGCCTGCAAACACGCCGGCGTCAGCTTCGGTCAATTCCTGGTCGGCGTCATCGCCCGCACCCTGCCACCGCTACTGCCAATGCTCGGCCTGACCTGGGTATTCCTGCATTACGCACCGCCCGAATCCCTGTTGGGACTGATCGGTCAGTGCATGATTCTTGGACTTTTGTATCTGGTCGGCTATTTCCTGGTCACCCTGCACCGTGAAGAGCGTCAGCAAATTATCAGTGCGCTGGGCAGCATGACGGGGAGTCGCCGCCCCGACCAGGGAGTTGAACTGTGAGCCTGGCAAAGATCAAGAAAGGCCTCCATGCACTGCGCCACGGGTACCTTGGCATGCGCCTGGATAGCCTGGGATCCGGGGCCCGTATCGCCCGCGGCGCACGCCTGGAATCACCCTCGTTGATCCGCATAGGTGCGCGGGCCCAAATCGAACATGGAGCCATCCTCAGGGCCAACACCTCGGCCAAGCCCGGTGTGACATTGGGTGAGGACACCTCGATCAAGGAATACACCGTACTGAACGCCAACCAGGGCCGAATCAGTTTGGGAGAGCGTTGCTGGCTTGGCCCCCATTGTCTGATTTATGGGAACGGCGATGTCACTATCGGAAATGACGTGCTGATCGCCGCTCACACCACCATAAACAGCATCTCCCATGTGGCCACACGCACTGATGTGCCGATGAGCTCCCAGGGAATCTACTGTGACCCAGTGGTCATTGAGGACGATGTCTGGATAGGTCTGAACTGCACCATCTTGCAAGGGGTCACGATTGGCAAGGGATCGATTATCGGCGCAGGCGCCGTGGTAACCAAAGACATCCCCCCCTACAGCATTGCCCTGGGCGTTCCCGCCCGGGTCACCGGACAACGTAAACCCAGCGAACAACCTTCTTCCGGGACGCAATAATGGGCCGTACTCAACACGCCGTGCCATTGCGAAGCTCCAATGCCACAAGGAAACCACGCACGCTGAAAACCATCCAGGTTCCCAGGCGTTTTGTGAAAGAAGCCTGGGGAGGCACCGAGTGCATGATCCTGGAATCCAGCCGGGCACTCAAGGACATGGGCCACCAGGCGTCAGTATTTACCTCTTTGGCCCTGTCCAGCCAAAAGAAGGAAAACATTCTTGGCGTGCAGGTAAAGCGCTTTTCGTACAACTACCCTTTCCTTGGCCTTTCCGCGGATCAAAAAGCCGACATGGATCGTAAGGGAGGCAATCTGCTGTCGCTGTCACTTTTCGCAGGATTACTGTTCGAACCCGGCGTTGATTTGCTGCACGCCCATACCGGAAAACGACTGGGCGGAATCGTGCGCAGCGTAGCTAAACTGCGCCGGATACCCTACGTCATCAGCCTGCATGGCGGGGTGTTCGATGTACCCAGCTCCGAGGCCGAGTCATTGCTGACACCTATCGAGGGTAAGTTCGAATGGGGCCGTATCTTCGGCGCCATTTTCGGCTCCCGACGAGTGCTCGAAGACGCTTCAGCGATACTCTGTGTTGGTCGTAGCGAGTATGAAGCGGCAAAAAAACAATTGCCCGGAAAACGCGTGGAGTTCATGCCCAATGGTGTGGACAGCGCTCGCTTCAAGTCCGGGGACGGGGCTCGATTCCGCCAGCGTCACGGCTTGAGCAACGATGCCAAAATTATTCTTTGCGTCAGCCGCATTGACCCACAGAAAGATCAACTGACACTGATCAAGGCATTACCAGAAATTTCTGAGCATGAACCCCGGTCACATCTGGTCCTGATTGGCCCGGTAACCCGTCCGGAGTACCTCAAAGCGATTGAACAAACCATTAGCGAGTTGGGTCTGGAAGAAAAAGTAACCATCATTCCGGGATTGGCCCCGGATGACCCCGAGCTGCTGGACGCCTACAAGGCCGCAAGCTTATTTTGCCTGCCCTCCATGCATGAGCCTTTTGGAATCGTCATCCTGGAAGCCTGGGCCGCCGGACTGCCGGTGGTAGCCTCAAGAGTTGGCGGCATACCTGGCTTCGTAGTGGACGGCAGCGACGCCTTATTGTTCGAAACCGGGAATACCAAGGAACTGGCAACCAAGGTGGGACTACTGTTAGTTTCGCGTATCCAATCCCACAATCTGGCCCAGGCAGGACAAACCCGTGCCAGAATTGAATTTGACTGGAAGGTGATCGCACGCAAGCTCGAAAGCCTCTATCAAGAGCTGGTCACGGGAGCACGGTGAGTTGAAAGTTCTTCACGTAAACCAGAATGCAAATTTCGTTGGTGGCATCGAACAGATCCTGTTTGATACGGCCAGGGGATTCGCCGAGGAAGGCATTTCACAGGCGTTGCTGTACGGTGGAGGCGACGTGTCGCCACATTTCCTGCAGCACTTCGACCTGGCATCCTCAAACATGTCCATCCTGGCGAAATTCCAGCCTGACGTGATCCTGATTCATAAACTGAATGACCCGGAAAAGACCTCCCTGCTGGCAAGCAAACGCCCCTCTGTCCGAATGGTTCACGACCATGACCTTACCTGTCTGCGTCGCCACAAATATTTTCCGCTTGGCAACAAGCCGTGCGAGCTCGCCACTGGCATCAACTGTATTACCCATGGTTGCTTCATTCAGAAGGGAGACAAGGGCGGATTACCCGTGAAACTTCGCGGACTGGGTAGCCAGCGCAAACTTATGGATGCCAACCGTGGAATTCGTCGCTTCGTGGTAAACAGCCAGTGGATGAAGGGACAAATGGTCATCAACGGCTACCCGGAGGCTGACATTGATGTCATCCATCCGATCCCAAGAGTGCTGGAAACCGTCAAGGCCCTGCCGCCTGTGAGCGAGCCGGAAATTCTCTATGTCGGTCAAATCATTCGTGGCAAGGGCGTAGACCTTCTGCTGCGCGCCCTGGCACTGGTGGACAAGCCATGGCACACCACCATCGTGGGTACCGGCAACCATTTGGACGCCTGCCGTAAGTTGGCCAGGCAGCTGGGCATAGACGACAAAGTGAGCTTCGCCGGCTGGGTGGCCCATGAAGCCCTGGAGCCCTACTACGCCAAGGCGCTTTTCTCGGTGGTCCCGTCCCGCTGGCCAGAACCCTTCGGCATGGTCGGCCCTGAATCCATGGCCCGGGGCAGAGCGGTAATTGGCTTCCGCACCGGGGGAATTCCGGACTGGCTGGAAGACAATGTAAGCGGATTGCTGGTGGAGCCCGGAAACATCAAGGCCTATGCAGCGGCGATTGATAAATTACTTAGCAACAAAGAGATGGCCATCAGCCTTGGTCAATCAGCTGCCGAGTTGGCCAAAGACAGATTCAAGCACAACATGTTCCTCAAGAACCTCATTCAATCTCTGGAGTCAGTCCTGTGAGGATAGGCATATCGGCATTCGCAGGCGATGCGGGCAAGTCAGGGATCGGACAATACCTGATTAACATCATCAAGCGCCTGCCGCTGATGAGCGACAAAGACAGTTTCGTGGTTTTTTGTCCGCGCTCTGCCGTAGAAGATTTGCAGCTAACCAATCCACGACTGGAACTGGTGACCACACCCGACTGGATGGAAAAGCCTGTCTTCAGCATTCTCTGGCACCTTATCGCACTGCCGGTGATGCTCAAGCGTCATCGCTGTGAATGCGTTTTCCTGCCCGCCGGAAACCGGCGCCTGGGCTGGTGGTATCCCGTGCCCAGCGTCGGAACGGTGCATGACCTTTCCCAATTACACGTGAAAGGAAAGTACGATCGATTTCGGATGTACTACGTCTGCAACCTGCTTCCGCGCTTCATGCGCCGGCTTACCAGCGTGATCTCAGTGAGCAACGCTACCCGACAGGACCTGGTGTCCCATGCCATGGTAGACCCGGAGAAAATTCGGGTCATAGCCAACGGTTTTGATCATCTGCGCTTTATCGGCAAGGACAGGGTAAAAGCCGCTGCCCTGGTGAAAGACAGCTACGGCGCCAGCACCCCCTACCTGCTGTACGTTGCCCGCCTGGAGCACCCGGGAAAAAACCACGTTGGACTGCTCAAGGCCTTCGCGATTCTCAAGGCCGAGGGCATTCCCCACCAGTTAGTGCTGGCGGGAAGCCGTTGGAACGGCGCCGAATTTATTGAAGAAACCGTCGAGAAACTTGGCCTGACCAAAGATGTGAAATTCACCGGCTTCGTCTCCAATGAGATGCTGCCTGAACTGTATGCCGGCGCAGATCTTTTTGTATTCCCTTCCCTGTTTGAGGGCTTCGGCATTCCCTTGTTGGAATCTATGATGTCCGGGACACCGGTTTGTGCCTCTGATGCATCCAGCATCCCCGAGGTCCTGGGTGATGCCGGACTGCTGTTCGACCCAAATGACCCCCGTTCAATCGCCTCCAGCATTCGGAAGGTACTCGATGATCCCGAAGTCTATGCAGCGCTCCGCCAGGCCGGCAAACAGCGTGCCTCCGGGTTCTCATGGGAAGCCTCGGCATCCCAGGTACTGGATACACTGCACCTGGCGGTAAAATCGTGAGACATCTCCTCTACAGCCTGCTGTTAATGGGCCTGTCCGGCTGCGCCAGTCAATGGGCCAGCCAGCAGGACTCCTACGCGGGAGACGATGGGAGCACCATGGCGGTTATCGAGATTACCTCCTCACCGACCTCGGCCTGGATATTCATCGATGGCGTCTACGTGGGAGCTACACCGATAGAAATGGAAATGTCTTTTGGCGCCGGCACCAGTTACCTGGAAGTGGCTGCGGTCCCCATCCACGACTCTCAGTCCCGACAGGTGAAACGTATCAAGGTGCCGCCGTTGCCAAAATCAATCCATTTCCTGATGAATAATTTGCCCTAGGGGGCCAGACAGCCCCTCGACTGTCGACCAGGATTGGCGCCTGCGTATTTACCCCCCTGGGCGGCCGCTGCAGTTCCGATGCCAGGGGAATCCAGATGTTGCGATATGCAGTGATCGCCGCACAGCGTTTGCAAAATGCCAATCAGTAAATCCATCCCACATCGATGATCCATTTTTCTTGTACAATCAGGTAATTATTGGTTTTCTATCTAAAATTATGAAAGTTGGCCCGATTTCTGCTTACTATCCAGGCAATGAGTGAAAAACCGCTAAATTCGCCTGAACACCCCTCCCAGAACGCCCCAGCCTGGACGCCAGCCCATGGCGAAACGGCGCCGACGGCCAACGAGGGATTCAATTCTGCTGAACTCGCAAAGCTGTTGCGGGACGAACCGGAAGCCAGTCGAGGCATCCCGGCCAAACTGTCACCGAACCGACTGATCAAGGGCGTCTGGATCCGCCGGAAGGTGGTGGCCCTGACCTTCCTTGGCTTCCTGTTCACCTCTCTTGCAGTGGCCTTGACCCTGGTCACACCCAAGTGGGATGCGATCACCACCCTGATCATGCGCCAGGACGTGGAAGAACTGAGCGTGGGCGGAGGCCGCCCCTACCAGCCCCCCGAGTACAACCTGGCAACCATGCTGGACACGCTTAAATTGCCGAGCTCCCTGCAACAGACCCTGGACATGTCGGGCGTGGACACGAAGCTCACTACACTTGCCGTGGCCATCGACGTATCGATTGCGAAGAACTCCAATGTCTTGAATCTCAAGGTCACCTGGGACGATCCCCGGGTTGCCGCCACCATCGTCAACAACCTGGCCCAGGTGTTCATCCAGAAGACTCGCCAGATTCGATCAGAGCAGGCCCAGGAAGATTTCGACCGCTACAGCTCGCAGCTGGCCGATGCCCGTGAAAGAGTCAAGGAGGCGGACACCCGGGTGCTTGCCTTCCAGCAGGAATTTCACATCTCCAATATCGAAGAGGAAATCAAGGCTCGTCTTATAGACCTTTCTCGCCTGCAAGCGGAGCATGCCACCCAACTGTCCGAAATTGACGCCCTCAAGATCGTCAAGAAAGAACTGCTGGTGGCAATCGAACAGGAACCAGACACCCTGGTGTTCAGCCAGCTGTTCCGCAATCCCCTGGGACGCAAGCTGGAGGAATACCGACTGGAGCTGGAACAGGCCCGCAGTCGTTACACCGAATCCAATCCCAAGGTTATGAAACTGCAGCGTGAAGTCGATGCACTGGAGAAGGTCATCAAGGAGCACGGCATTGATTCGGCTCCCGAGGACACTGTGAGCGCCAATCAACTGCGCCTGGATATGCGCCTGATGCTGCATGACCTCAATGACCGTCTCGGCTTGGCTGAAGGCACAGGAGCAGGCCTGGCCCGATCTATCGCTGAAATGGACGAGAAGCTTTCCTACCTGAACGCCAGGGAAAAGGAATTCATGGTACTCACGGCAGAGCGCGATGCGGCACGGCAGCTGGAAAACAGCCTTGCGGCCAAGGCTCAGGAGGCCCGTGTGGCAGCCACAACCAGTGAACCCCCCTTTGGCGTAGTGGAAACCGCGCGGCCGCCAGACCGGCCTTCGTCCTCCGGGCGTCGCCTGCTAGTCATGGTCGGCATTATTCTTGGCATTGGCAGCGGTATTTTCCTGGCCCTGGTATTGGAAGTCGCGGACCCAAAAATTCGTGAGCGACGGGAACTGGCCGAACTGGCTGAGGTAGAGATCAGTCTGGAGTTACCAATCACCGGTCATCCGCTTATCGATGAAAATCAGCCGTCTTCAAACATGGCCAGGGCGTACCGAAGATTTGTGAACAACCTACTGAACCATGAGGATTTCTCATCTATCGTCATCATCAGCCCCAGGAGTAACCAGGGAAGATCCGTTGTCGCCTACAACCTGGGCGCAACCCTGGCCATCAAGAGCCAGCCCTGCCTGATCGTGGACGGAGATGTTGGTCGCGAAAAAGATCACACCGCGGCTCCCGGCCTGGTCGACGTTGTTTACCAGCGTTCCAAGCTTGCCGATTGCGTGCAGGACACGAAGGTCCACGAATTGCGTATGCTGAGTAAAGGCCTGCTGACAAACTCACGGCGTGACATCCTGTGCCTGGGCAGCCAGGGCATGCGCTCCCTGCATGAGCAGTTAGTGCTGGCACCGGAAAAGACGATTTACGAACTGCCACCGGTGGACGAGGACGAAACCGCCCTGGAATTTGCGGCGATTGTCGGCAAGGCCGTCATCGTTGCCCGCAGCGGCGAGACCAGGCGCAAGGAAACCGAGGACATGCTTGCCCTTCTCAAGTCACGTAATGTGAAAATACTGGGCGCAGTCATCGTGGACGTACCGGAAGAGCGACTTGAAGACGGACGCCCCCTGGCGGCAGCATTAAAGGGCCTGAGGTCCAGGAAGTCAGTGGATACATCGCAACAGGATAACGATCTTGCATAAGCTATTTTCATTAATGGTCATGGTGGCATTTCTGTCCGGTTGCGCGGGCGCTCCGCCGAAACCATCCCCCGTTGTCACCTCCGGCGAGCAGCAGAATGCTATGCAATCGGCTGCGCTGATCAAGGCCCGTTCCCTGACTGTCGAGCAGGAACTGGCCAGCCTTACTGAGATGCTTGCGAATATGGAACCCGACTTCACCCTGGGTCGGGGCGACGTGCTTTCGATCCTGGTTTACGACGAGCCGGATCTTTCCCTGAACAGTATCCCCGTGGGCCCAAATGGACACATCTCATTACCCCTGGTGGGGTCGGTGAAAGCCGAGGGGCTGACCCCGGAAGAATTTACTGCAGTTCTGACACAGCGCCTGTCAGAGTTCGTATTTGAGCCCCAGGTGTCGGTAATGGTGCTGGAATTCAAGAGCATCGAATTCACTATTTTTGGTGAGGTCGTCTCCCCAGGTGTTTACCCACTTGAGACAAACGTGACCATCACCGAGGCGATTGCTCGCGCCGGCGGTCTTAACAAGGGACAGTTCCGAGCCACCACGGTAGAGCTTGCCGACCTGACTAACGCATTCATTTCTCGCAACGGGAAAGTGCTGCCGGTTAATTTTATCGCCCTGGTGCGAGACGGTGACATGCGTTTCGACATCGAACTATTCCCCGGAGACTTCGTCTACATTCCCTCTGGCCTTTCCCAGGAAGTGTACATACTGGGTGAGATCGCTGAGCCCATGGCCTTTGCCTACCGGGAGAACATGCCGATGTCGCGCACCATGGCAATGGCGGAGGGCTTTACCAAGGATGCGGATATCACTCGCGTGCACATTGTTCGCGGCACCCTGCAGAACCCCACCCTTATCGTTTCCAACTTCGAGGATGTGCTTCGGGGCAAGGCCCAGGATGTCGCGCTTCAGCCAGGGGATATCATTTACATTCCGCCCAAGGGACTGGCGACCTGGTCGCGCATGATGGATTACATACTGCCAACCATGCAGACCATCTGGACCGGTATGCTGGTAGGCAGGACCCTGACGAACTAGCGCGCCTCATGCCCTCCCCCATCAGACCTGTACTGCTGTGGCTGTGCCTGCTGATGCCCTGCTCGGCCAGCACCGGGGCGAGGTCCGTGAGGGTGCTGACTGTCTCCGAGTACTCGGTCACACTGCTCGTGCCAGGGCTGGATCACCGGACCTGCTGTCGTTCCGTAGAGGAATATCGACTGCAGGATGAAGCGGGAAACTCGCTGAAAATACTTAAAGCAGGCAGTGATCGCCAGGCAGTGGGCCTGGACAAGCGCCACAATGCCGTCACCGAGGACCGCCTGCACCTGCGACTTGCCTCCCCTCTGACAATTACCGGCAGTTACCGGCTGCATGTGGCCGACCAGGACGTCGAGTTTCGACTGTACGAGAACCAACTCACACCCTATTTGCAGGTCAATCAAACCGGGTATGTACCGGCAGCTCCGAAGATTGCTTTTGCTGGAGGCTGGCTAGGCACCGCAGGCCCGTTGCCCGTGAGCAGCAGAGAATTTCAAGTCGTGAATTCTCAAGGAAAAGAAGTCTTCCGTGGTCCTCTCAAGCTGCGCTCAGCAGCCGATCCCTGGAGCGGCAATGACGTTTACCAGGCAGATTTCACTGCCCTGACCGCACCCGGCGCTTATCGCTTAAAGGTCCCGGGGCTCGGCCGTTCAGACCCATTTCTCATCGCTGAGCATGTCTATGCCCCGATAGCTCGCAAAGTACTCCGGGTGTTCTATCACTCGCGAAACGGAACGGCGATTTCCACTCCCTGGGCAGATCCGCCTCATCAACGCGAAGCAGGCATACCTGATAGCTTGAATGGTATTTTTCATGCCTCGGTAGGTACCTCGCCCCTGGGCCACGGCGAAAAAGCCGGTCAGTTCAAAGCCATTCGTCGGGGCTGGTTCGATGCCGGAGACTACGGGCAATACATGACCAATGCGGCACCGGTCTGGTTCGCCGTCAGCACCGGCCTGGACCTCGCACCCCGGAATTTCAGGGACGGCGACCTGGGCATCCCGGAAAGTGGCAATGGCATTCCCGACATCCTTGATGAACTTGAATGGGGCATGGACTGGGCGCTTTCCATGCAGGACTCAGACGGCGGAGTGTATTGGCGAATCGCCAGCCAGCGCTGGGACGAGGGATTACCAGGCCAGGTCGAGCGGCCAAGATTTATATTCGAGAAAACCACTCAGGCCACTGCGGTGTTTGCGGCAATGGCCGCAAGTCACGCCAGGTTAATTGCCCCATGGCGCCCGGAACGATCACGGCAGGTACTGGAAGCCGCAAGGGCAGCCTGGACCTACCTGGACACCCACCCGGTATGGCCGGCAGCGGGCCAAGTCTATCGAAACCCGGCCGGCATCTCCGCGGGTGAATACCCTGACAAGTCGGTTGAGGACGCCATTACCTGGGCTGCCGCAGAACTGTTCAGAACAACCGGGGATGCCAGGTATCTACGGGAATACGAGAGTCGTATAGATAAAGTAAAACTCGATCCCACGGGCATGGTCTCATTCAAGGACCAGGGCATGGCGGCTATCTGGGCCTACCTGATGAGTGTTTCGGCACAGCGCAATCCTGATCACATTACCCACGCCCGCCGGACACTGATTGCCGGGGCCGACTGGCGCCTGAGAATGGCCGATGCACATCCATTCCGGGCAGCCATGCACCCGAGGATAGAACTCACCGGCTGGGGCAACTTCGCCCATTCCACCCGGGCGGTGCTGCCACTTCTACAGGCTTATCAACTGACCGGAGATACACGCTATCGGGACCTGGCCTGGGAAAGTGCATCAGTCCAGTTGGGAAGCAATCCCCAGGGGTTGTCCTACATCACCGGGACCGGAGCGCGCAGCCCCGAACATCCCTTGTCCAAGCTGTCTCAATACAGCCCGACAGGCAAAGCATTGGCGGGTATTCCTGTTAACGGCCCCCACTATCAGCTGCCCGGCACCTGGCCCAGCACTCGCGCTGTTAACCAGTCCTACTGGCCCGAATCTGAAGGTGTTGAAAGGTTCTCTTCCTACCCGGCTCTGCGCCGCTACACCGACAGCAATTTACTGCCGCCGATGAGCGAACCCACCATTGCGGAGGTGGCGATAACAGGTGTTGCCCTGTCTCTTCTGTCGGATGAGCATGCCGTCACCGGATGGCCGGCGGTACAGGGCAATCAGGAATAACGTCCCCAAAGCTCCAGGTATCGCTTTATCAAAACATCTCTTTCCTGGGCGCCGCCCACCGCCAATGCCTTGGCTTGGGCATCAAGCGGAACTTCCAGTGCAGGGTTCAGCAACCCGGGCAATACCGACAACAAGCGCTCACGGGGATAGCGTCGTATCCAACCAATATTCTTCAGTGATTCCTTTAAACCAAAATCACGAATATTGACCAACAGGTTTCTGAATATTCCCAACAGGCCTTTTCTTCCCTGGCCTTTGCTGACCCGGGGCATCGCATAGCTCGACCAAACTGGGGCACTCCCAAGGCGAGCGGTCTCCAGGTGGGACAGTGCCTGGAGCCATTGCCCCACAACCCGATCCAGTACAGCCCGTTCCTGACCCTCGGGAATCAGGATGGCCTCGGGTCCGTAACGTGAATCCATCGCCCTGTGAAAGTCCTCCCTGAATTCCTGATCGCCTTCCCAGGTTAATTCGGCCAGCTTTTCTTGTCTGACAAGCACAGAGGTATTGTAAGTACCGGCAACCGCCAGTCGCACATCCGCGCAGGCCACAATCGCTTTGTCCAGGTAGCGCGCAAACTCTTCGCGTGCTTCAAAACCTTTCACCTCATTCTTTCCAAGCGCCGCACTGTTCAACAATAAAAGCGAGCCCCGGTTCATCAACAATCGAGAAAACTCTGACAAGTCCAGGCCTTCAAGGGGCATGGGAGCCATATCCGCAAGAACCAGTGGATCACCCAGTAACACCACGTGCCCCCACTTGAGCTCGGCATACATGAGGGAGTATTCAAGGCGTGGCAGTTCCGCATGGCGCAGTACAAAGAAATCTACTTCCACGCCTACTTCCCGGGTTAATTCATGCCCAAGGTGAACAAGCTTTTCATGGAATGCCAGGCACTCTTCCTTACTGCCATCGATGACGATGAAATAGTCGTAGTCATTCATCGGAAAATACTTTTCGCCATGTTTGCGATAGCCGCCTTCTCTGCGACCATAACCTCCGGCAAGAATCAGCCCCTTCATCTGCTTCTCGGGAACTGCTTTTTCCACCGCCCGGGTGACAATTTCCTGGTCATGCCGAATGCGATCTTCCGCTCCCGGCTGCCTCCCCAGCGTGAACACTGTTCTATTAACCTGCTCCATAAACCCTCCTGCCCTGGGCGTAACCACGCCAGCGAGCCCATTTCTGGGTGACTCGCAGTGGAACGCTGTGAATCAAGGCATCCACAGAGCCTGTCCTTATACCCCAAACCATGTCCCGGAAAATTTCCATAACGGCAGGGGCCAGAAAATATCGCAGCAAAGAGGAGTTAACCTCACCTCTACGGAATATCCATGAATCAGCCATACCTTCGCCAAAGTGACGCTTGTACGACTGCTTGATCGTATAGTTGTGTGAGTGCATGGCCTCGGCGCTTGGGACATAGACCACTTTCTTGCCCATGCGCTTCACCCGGTAACTCCACTCGATATCCTCGGAATATTGAATGCGGGTCTCGAAGGGAACCGTCTCCACCAGGTCTCTGCGGATGGCTGAATTCGCCATGGAGAAAAAGTGCACCCAGGAGTTGGCAACCTTGCCGTCGCCGAAAGCACGCTCAGTATCTTTAACAAACAGACTGCGACAATCGGGCCTCGCCACCTGGCGTCCATACACCGTGCCTACCTCAGGGTCATTGAAGGGCTTGATCAAGTCCTCCAGCCAGGTACTCGAGGTCGGCGTCGCATCAGAATTAATAAAAACAATGATTTCGCCGGTACAGGCGGCCACCGCCTCGTTAAGTATCCGACCCGGATTGTAGTTGGCGCTGTCATTTAGCTTGATACACTCCGGAACGTTGTATTCCCGAATAATCTCAAGGGTTCCATCATTTGAGGTCGAATCAAAATTCCACAGATCAAAGTCCTTGAAGGTCTGGGACTTTACTGCCTGAAGGGTCTGGCGAATGACACCCACGTCGTTATACGACCGCATCACAATACTGACTTTTTTCACGTCCTTACCCATTAAAACTCTGCTCCCGGCAGTGCGCCGTCTCGACATGTGTGGCGAACTGAATTCAACCCAGTCGCGCCGTTCGAGGTAATGAAATGCAAGTCCCGGGCCAACTTTGAGCAGAGGCGGCGATAGTTCTCATTTATGGCATGATGCTTGCTGTTACCTGTAGATGGCCTGTCTAACAGCCCGGCTGTGCTAGCAATCTGCACCACAGGAACGGCCTTATAGCAGGCGGCCAACTGCAAAATGATTTGCAAAGTGACCACCGAAGTCGAAATCAAGAAGGATTTCGACAAAGACAAGGGGATGACTACTCAGTGACTTCAGCACGCCGCACACCTCCACAACACCAAACTTCCGGTGGGTTGGCAGTTGCCACGGTCATGCTCGCCGGAGCAGGCCTGGCCCTGTGGCTGTTTCTTGCTCATTTGACCAACGCGACACTCTTCCAACTGGCACCTGACCGGGCGCTGCCCGGGCTCATCATGCTGGCGGTACTGCCCTTGCTGCTGAATGGTTTCCGTCGGAAAGTATTTTTTGGTACAAAGCTTTCGCTGCACCAGGGCATATCATTCGAGTTCATTTTTCAACTGGTACGCTGGATCAGCCCTCTGCTGCCCTCCCGCAGATTCCAGACAGCATTCCAAATGCGGGAAACCGGACAGGACAGAGCCCTGGCATCGAGTTGGCAAGATATCCAGGCCGCCTCGTTCCCTGCCAGCGCCATGTTGGCGACAACACTATGGCTGTCAGTAGACGGCCACACCCTGGCGGCAGTTGTCGCGCTGATAGTCGGCATCGGCACACTGCTCTGGGGCCACAAGACGCTTAAACAACGTACCGTCAAACCACGGGGTTACCTGGCCACTTGCTTTACAACCGTTTTCCTGTGGGCGGTCGAAGCCATGGTATTTGCCTGGGCAAGCAACGGAATGCTACCCACTAATGCGGCAATGGGCCTCTGGCTGGCCGTGGCGCTGGTGACCCATCGACCCGGGCTGCCGCTTGGGCTGGGCATAGTCCAATTGCCCGCCCTGCTGCTTTTCACTAGCGGCCTGTCGGATACGGCCATGCTGCTGCTGAGCACTTTCATGTTTTGTAGACTGACAACCCTGGCAGGGCTGGGGCTGCTCTACCTTTCGCGTTACAAATTACGGGTCTCCGACCTGTTCCAGCACACGATTGTCAGCCGCATACTCGGCTCACAAAGGCCCAGGGGTGGCTGGCCGGCAACCCCGGAAGTTGAACGGGCACCGTTAAAGCTCTCCATAGTTATCCCTGCCTACCAGGAAGAACAGCGCCTGCCCCGCTACCTGGGGGAGGTTCAACGGCACCTGGCCGACAAAAGGTACCTCTGGGAAATCATCGTGGTAGACGATGGCTCCACGGACAACACCATGAATATCGTCCTGGCAGAACAGGCCAAAGATTCACATATCAAGGCGATACGGCTGGAGCAAAATTCCGGCAAGGGCTCTGCGGTGATGCGAGGCATCCAGGAAGCCCGGGGGCGATACATCATATTCAGTGACGCAGACGGCTCAACCCCGGCCCAGGAAATCGATAAATTACTGCCGGTTCTCGAGTCCGGATCTGAAGTTGCGGTGGGATCAAGAATCCTCAAGGCGCCGGAGTTGGAGAGAAATCGCCGCGCCCTGCGCCAACTGCTGGGAATGGTATTTTACCGGCTGGTGAACTTTTTCGCGGTGCCCGGCGTGGGGGATACCCAGTGTGGCTTCAAAGGATTCCGACAGGACGTTGCCAGGCACTTGTTCAACAACCTGACCGAGCAGGGCTGGGCGTTCGATGTCGAGGTGCTTTATCGCGCCCAGTTACTTGGTTACGCTATTACCGAGGTGCCCATTCAATGGCATGAAGTTGCAGGATCCAAACTGCGACCGCTGCGTGACAGCGCCCGGATGGCGTTCGCCATTCTCAGGATAAGACAACACAACACCGGTTTTTTCAAACGCAATTCCGAAGAATCCGGCGCCCGCGAAGCCAGTCTCGCGTTAGAGTAGACCCATGCAAAACGCCCAACCCATTCGTCTAAGCGCGGCACGATTCGGCATCGTTGGCATCCTCAACACTGTCATCGACTTTGGCATTACCAATGCGCTGTTCTTCCTGCTCCAGCCTTCAACCACGACGCAGTTGGCATTGATCGCTGTGGCAGCCTTTTCGGCCGCAGCAGCGAATTCCTATTTACTTAACTCCCGCTGGTCCTTCAGCGGTCAGTCCCAGGGACCCCGGGTGGCAGGCAGGTTCATACTGGCTACGGCGCTGGGCATGGCTCTTAGCACAGCAGTCTTCTTATTCATGATGCGCTACCTTCCCCTGGTCGCCGAGATGCCCTCCCTGGCCCTGCTTAACGCCGCCCGGCTGTGCAGTGTCATCAGCGCAGTGGCCATCAACTTCCTGAGTTATCGGATCTGGGTATTCAAGGATGCTCGCCAGCAGCAGGCGCGTGAGGCGTTGCCAGGCACAGAATTGCCTGAAGGTGCCTGGAAGTGGTTGTCAGGCATCCTGGCCCTGGGCCTGCTCGCAAGACTTTGGTTTGTCTGGGCCGCACCGGTTGCCTATGGCGACGCAATTAACTATTCCTGGGTTGCCTGGTTTATCGGTCATGGCCAGGCCAGTGTGGCGGACTCTTTTTGGCACAGCTTGTTTGATTTCTGGCAGGCGGGACTGGTGGCCGCAGGACTTGGCCAATACGCCGCACTGGTACTCGCCAGCCTGGTACCCGGCTTGCTACTGGTTGCCATCGTCTTCGACCTCACCCGGCGACTCTACGGCTACACCGCGGCCCGGATCGCGGGAATCATCGCCGCCTTGCACCCCAGGCTGGTTGAATATTCTGTAAACGGATATGCGGAAACTTTTTACCTGTGTTGCGCCGTATTGGCGTTATGGGGCATCTGCACCCTTTGGAACAGACCACGCAACTTGCTCGCAATTATTGCAGCAGGACTGGGGTTGGCTGGCTGGATACTGGTTCGCAACGAGGCCATCGTCTTCGCCGGATTTGCCATGCTCACCGGTCTTTACCTGGGCCGAGACCGGATCGCCGACCTGGGACCAGCCTGTATCAAGGTTGGCTTGATTTGCCTGGCGATTATCGTCGCTTACGCGGCGGCTAACGAAATGATCTGGCAGGACCACGGATTACTCAGAAAGAGCACTAACCTGGGTCGACAGCACGTGGAAATGCTGGACCCACAAGCGGCAGCCCGTGAAACCTATGGCCTGGCCGAAATGCCTGCGCAACCCCCAGAGCCAGCCCTGCAGCGCTGGATCCGAAACCTGCGCTACACCGCCGAGCGCCTTCCTGGAATGATCCTTTCGCCATTTTTCCTCATAGCCTTGCTGCTGCCCCTTGTCTATCCGCGTAGAGAATCCGGGAGAGATCCAGCCTGGCCATTGTTGCTGTTTAGCGCATGGCCGTTGCTGTTTTACCCGTTCATGCAACTGGAACCGCGGATGCTGTTTCCCACCCTGATCGGAGCCATCGTATTCTCGGCCGCTGCATTAATGCCTGCCGGGCGCTGGCTAAACGCCGTCTTCAGCCCGTCACGAAGCGACTCCCTGCGACGCGCCCCCACTGCGGCCATGTTGATCAGCCTGCTCGTGGTCCTGCCCCTGCTTGCCAGTCATTCCATGAAAACCCGCGGCTATCACAGGCAGGTCGGTGAATGGCTGAAGACTCACATGCCTGCGGAGGTGGCCCTCAGCGGTGACGGATACGGGTATGTGACTGCCAGTGCATTCTGGGCAGGGCGACGGGCTGAACCCCGGCCATGGACCGACAACCCTGGGGATTTGGTCCAGGCCACCCTGGCCAGCGGATCTGCCCTGGTGCTGTATGAGGACTACCTGGAACGCTTCAACCCGGAGTTACTTCCGAGCCTGAATACCGGCATGCCCGGGCTGATTCTGGCCCATGAATTCCAGTTCCCGGATAGCGGTCGAGTACAAGTGTGGCTGCCACCAGGAAAATCCCTGCAGTAGGAAAACTCAGGTAGAGGCCGGCGCCACGGGCCGCGGGGCTTGAGCCGCCTGGGCCAGCAAAAGTGTGGCTATTAACCGTTTGCGTTTCTGCTTGCGAGTGGCCGCCACGACCCGGGGCATGGCTGCGAGAAAACCTGCCAGCATGAAATACTCGACGGTCAGATAGGTCTGGCGGAACGCCCATTCCAGCAAGGACTGAATCCACAGCGAAAGCATGCCGATAACAATCCCCAGGGCCATCCAGGAAGGCGGATCATCGGTTCGACTAAACAACTGCCGAATTCCCAACCACATGCCATTGCCTATCATCACCAGGAAGACCAGCATGCCCAGCCAGCCCATCTCACAGGCGTGCAACAGGTATATGTTGTGGACAATTCCGCGATCACCCTCGAACGGGATGAATCGCGAGTAGGCGGTTTCGTTAATGACGTGAGAGTAATTATTAATCCCAACCCCGAATATATGATTGTTCGCCATGGCATAGGCGGCCTCATTCGCCTGGTGCCGGCTTTCCTCCGCATCAACAGGCGCGGTGAGGAAGCGGTGAACAATCGATGGCAGCACGACTGCTGCCACAGGTATGGCAGCCAACATCATGATGCCCACCATGAGGAACTTCCTCGCCTTCGGAGTACGCGCAAGGGATATTCCAATTACCAGCCCATAGCAACCCACCATCATCACCAGCGCTCCGCGAGAGAAGGTTGCCAGGACGATCAGGGTGCCCATGCCCAGCACCGCCAGGTATACGTATCGTCTCCAGTGCTTGCGACCGTCATTCATCACAAATGACATGAAGATCATATTTATCATGTTGATGTACAGGGCGAGGGTATTGGAATGAGGGGTACTGCCCTGGGCCCGGTATATCCCGGTAGCGCGTTGTTTCAGTGTGAGAATGAACTCCATGAAAACAATCGCCGCGAGTATCCACAGGAAGAACTCCAGGTCCTCCTCGTTGCGCAGATAATTGTAGGCCACCCAGTACACGGCGATCGCCCGCACAAGCTTGAACAGGCCGAACCCGGAGTAGATTCCCACGTAAGCCGTAACGGCGGAAAGCAAGGCGACTCCCATGTACATCATGATGGGCGCCGCGTTTGGAGGGAATAATTCCAGGGTGCGATTCTGCCAGCGGGGCGACCGGATCATGATGATGATCAGAGAAATGATCATCCAGTCGGTGACCCCGAATTCAAAGCCCCGGGTATCGCCCCGGTACAGCTCCATGGACACCAGGTTGATATCGATCAGGTAACTGGTGGAGAAGAATGCGGCGGCCACAATCGCCCGCTCCGCCCATCTGTAGCGGATTCCAAACCACGACGCCACCGGTATGAATACCAGTGTGGCGCCCATAAAAATGAAATATTTGGCTTCCATAAACTCCTTACCTGTACCTCCACTATCAAGTTCTGTGCCAAAATAGGGAAATCTGTGGAATTCCGAGGTTCCCGGGAGTTTCCCGCGTCCCAGACGCAGAATGCAAATCACTTTGCCGCCAGCGTTGCCATCCTGCGGGGAAAAACCACATTCACGCCGATTTCCGAAGCTGGCACGGGTCTTGCTGTACTAAGCACAGGAAACAGCACTGTGGAATCCCAAGACCCGGCCATGACCAAGATGAAAAAAACATCTCAGAATCAGACGAAACAGATAGATGAGCAACGGCTGCCCCTGCGCGACCGTTCTCTGAAGGACCGGATTCGTCGCCGCTACAATCGCATGAAACCCGGCCTGCAGGTCGTGTTGAGCCGCGGACTGGACCTATTGGTCGGCTTGGCTCTGCTGGCGGTTACCTGGCCTTTCATGCTGGTGCGTGGAGTCATCGCGGCATTCCAGACAGGTCGTATTTTCAGCCGGGCTGACCGCCTGGGAATTCAGGGGGAACCCTTCACCCTGTTTATGTTCGCCGGAGATTTTTACGGGCGACGACTGGCGAGCCTGTTTAATCTGATTGGCGGCTCTGTCAGCCTGGCCGGCCCCCGGGCACTCTCCGCTCGAGAAGCCCGCAACACCGGAGTTGACCCGGTACTGCTGTCGGTGAAGCCCGGTCTGTTCTCTGCTTACAGTTTGCGAAAGAAACTCAACCTGGCCTACGAATCAGAAACAGAAATCGATCGGGACTACGTTCACCAGTCCAGCGCGAGCTCGGGCCTGACGCTGACGATCCGCTCTGTCTTGAGCGGACTGTTTGCCAGCAATTCGAATTACGTCAGCCCCGACAATTTCAAACTGCTGGGCCTGACCCTTCGCAATACCGAAATGGACGAGGCCCTGGACTGGGTGTTCCAACGAGCCAGGGGTGATCGTCCAGCCACGATGTCTTTCGTGAATGCGGACTGCTTGAACCTGGCCTTCATCCACGCCGACTACAGGGAAATTCTTCAGCAGTCGGATAGGGTGCTTCCTGACGGCATAGGCATTCACGTTGCCTGCCGCATGAAGAAACTGCGACTGCGGGCCAACCTCAACGGCACCGATATGTTCCCACGGCTGTGCCAGCGTGCTGCCGAAAACGGAACCTCCATTTATTTGCTGGGCGCGAGGCCTGAAATTGCCCAGGCAGCGGCCGAGGCGATGGTCGCCCGTTATCCAGGCCTGGTCATCGCAGGCACTCATCACGGGTATTTCAACGAAGAGCAAAGCAGCGACATCATCAGCGACATAAACAATTCCGGCGCAGACATTCTTTGTGTCGCCATGGGCGCCCCTCACCAGGAGCGCTGGCTGGCCCGACATGCAGGCGAACTGAACCCGCCACTGCGCATGGGCGTGGGCGGTCTGTTCGACTATTACTCGGGACGTGTCCGGCGGGCCCCCCAATGGGTACGAGAGATTGGCATGGAGTGGGTGTGGCGCATCGCCATGGAGCCACGTCGTTTATGGAAACGATATGTGGTGGGCAATCCCTTGTTCCTTTATCGTGCCTATCGCTACAACGATCCTGACCTGCTTACCCCTGAGATCGTCCAGTCAGCCCTGGAAAGAAATCGCGCCGGACGAAAGGTTTCGGCCGCAGCCAAGAGAATCTTTCGCCGGGTGTTTTACGCGACCGGAGCGGCCATCAAGCGAACCATGGACTTCATGGCTGCCGCAGTGGCCATCTTGTTGCTCTCTCCGTTCCTGCTGTTGTTGTGCCTGGCAATCAAGCTGGAATCACCCGGGGGAATTTTCTTCAATCAGACCCGCATTGGCGCCGGCGGAGAGCCCTTCAAGATGTGGAAGTTTCGCTCCATGTACCAGGATGCGGAAGCCCGAAAGGCAGCCTTGATGGCACAGAACGAGATGCAGGGCGGCGTGATATTCAAGATGAAAGACGACCCCAGGATCACCCGTATCGGAAAATTCATCCGTCGCGCATCAATTGATGAACTGCCCCAGTTGTGGAACGTCCTGAACGGCGACATGTCACTGGTCGGGCCGCGCCCGCCTGTGCCTTCTGAAGTGGCGGAATACTCACTCAGTGACCGCAGAAGACTGCATGTCAAACCTGGTATTACCTGTATCTGGCAGGTCTCCGGACGCTCAACCATACCCTTCGACCAGCAAGTCGAACTGGACGTGGATTACATGCATACCCAGTCCGTGTGGACTGACATCAAATTATTGCTCAAAACCCTGCCCGCCGTTTTTAAGGGCACGGGCGCTTACTAGGAGCTCCATCTGTCATGGATATTAAAGTTATCGTTCTCGCCGACCGACTCGGAAAAGAGCTAGAGCCGCTGGACCAGACAAGCTGCCCTGCTCTGCTTGAGATCGCCGGCCGCTCGGTAATCGAATACACCCTGGAAGATTTGGCCGAAGCCGGCTTCAAACAAGCACTGGTTGTATCGGTCCACACGGAATTGTTTGAGAAAAAAATCCGCAAGGGTGGTCGCTGGGGCCTGGAACTCGAACACCTTCTTTCCAGGGGCGAAATGCGTCCGGAAAGTGCGCTTCGACGTGCCCATCATGAGGGACCTGCTCTGATAATTCGCGGAGACGTTGTGCGAGGACGCTGTGTAAGCCAGTTCCTGAAGGCGGCTGTCGAAACCGGCGGTGAGTGCGTGTCCGGCACCATCAACGGCCAGGACGCGGGCATATGTTTTGTGCAAGGCAAGTGGAGCCACGGCGCCGACTGGCGCGCACTGGAGTCCGGGCCAAACGACGTCGAACTTGGCGATATCGGTTTATTCTCATTAAGGTCTTTAAAGAATTTTCATGCCGCCAACATGGCTACCATGGATGAAACTTTACAGGGCACAAAGCTCCCTGGACGTACCGGTGAAACGGGCATCACCGCCGCCCGCCAGAGCGTGGATCACGGGGCCCGGGTAAACAACGGTAAAGCATTCATCGGTCTCGCCGCGCAAGTTGGCAAGGGCGTAGAGATTAAAGGGAGCGTCGTTATCGCTGAACACTCCTATGTCGATGAGGGCGCCAGCCTGGAAAATTGTGTTGTCATGCCTGGCACATACGTTGGCAAGGACGTGGAAATACGCAATGCCATCGTTGCCGGGAACCGGTTAATACGGGTGGATATCGATACCATCACCGAGATTCCTGACGATTTTCTCCTGACCTCCATGCAAAAGCCTGCTGATGGAGCGTCGGCGACAAGTTTCTGGGATCGCATATTGGCTGTTTTTCTACTGATGATTTCAGCCCCGCTTTGGCCGATCGCGGCAATCCTGGCCTTCATCAATCACCCCAGTCAGCCACTGGTGAGCAGCCGCCAGGTTGGCAACCGGGACGACGGCGCAGGCACGTTCACCCGCTGGGTATGGAATACCAACATTCCGGTCTTGCGGAACCTGCCAGGTTTATTCCCGGTCATCACCGGGCATCTTTGCCTTGTCGGCGTGCGGCCGCCACTGGCTAATTCAAGCGCAGTCGGCCACAAGGTTGCCCCAGCCGGTTTGATTGGCCCCGCATTGCTCGACATGGATAGCGAGGCTACCGAAGATGAGATCGCACTGGGAGAGACTGTCTATGCAAGCCGCTTGACCCTGGGGACAAAACTGACCTACATGCTCAGGGGAGCATCCAGTCTGTTTGGACGACGTGCCTGGAAGCCGAGCTTGCGATGAAATCGGACTAGAAGAAATCTGTCTTTTGATTTTCGGAGAACCACAGGCTCACTGAGGTGGCTTCACCAGGGGTCGTCTCTGAACAATCATCCAGATCTGGAGCAAGTGAGGTAAAGGCAGAAAGCCATCTCTGCGGGAGCCTGGGTTCCCGGGTTTTATTACAAGTCTCTCAAATGCTCCGTGACACGCTCCCGAATGGCCCCAAACGGAATTGGCTTGGGATAAACGGTGATTGAGGCAGGTATCCCGCCCCTGTCTCTGATTTCCTCTTCAGACATCGCCGACACGGCCATAACAAGGGAATCTTCCAACTCACCGGAGGACCCCAGTACTTCCAGGACTCGAAAGCCATCAGTCTTGGGCATCATCAAGTCCAGGATGACAACCTGGGGCTTGTGCAGCCCTATTTGGAGCAAGCCTTCATACCCGTCCTGGGCCGTTACCACGTCCACAGGCAAATTCCAGCTTTCAATACTCAGGCGATAGAGCATCTGCAAATCCGGCTCGTCCTCCACCACCAGGATGGTGTGACGGCCCCCGGAAGATTCGCTTCCCAATTCCCGCTGAAGGCGCTGCACTTCCGCCTCAGGAAACCTCCGATGTCCGCCAGGGGTCTTCCAGGCCTTGATGACGTCAGCGGCCGCCCATAATTGAATTGTTCTGCTCGAGACACCCACAAGATCGGCAACTTGTTGAGTTGTATAAAGTTTTTCATCAGTCATAATTTTTCCAAACTCAACGGGAAACCGGGTTTTCTGGAGATGCCGGTTTTTCGTCTATTAAATCCACAAAATCCAACAAATACGTCGAATTTTCCGATTTGGGAGAAATATCACAAATCGCGCTCAAAGGCTCCTATTTCGAGCAAAAATTTCTTTGCTATAGATCGGACAGTCACGTCCACAGGAGCTGGATTTTAGTGATGACTAGTAGATAGAGGTGACCAGCAGCGTATCGGTATACAAGCCCTCTCCCACACTTTGCCTGGGAAATATCCGCCCGTAGATGGGAAACGAAAATGATACCGGTCGGCCTGATGAGGTTTTCTCACCAGAATTCACGACAGTGCCTCCCGTTCCATCACCCCAGATCAGTTGCCGGGCCGGATCGGCATACAAGTTGTATTCCAGGAGATAGGGACCAGAGACCATCCGACGTGGGGCAAACCCGCCACTGCTGCTTTGGGATATGGTCAATACAAATGATCCAGCGTTCCCGGTGCAGCGGACATCCACGCTTCCGGTCACGTCCAGGGAGGCGGCAGCTCCGGGATTGTAAAGACCAAAATCCACCGGCTGAACGGTAAACCTACACGTCGCCGCCTGAGCCACAGGCGAAAGCAGCATCAAGAAAAAGATACTGCTCCAGATCGCCCCCGGCGACCTGGCTGCCTTTGCTGTTGTTCGCCATTTAGTCATCATGTGATTACAGAGAATACCATTGGGTAGTTAAGCAACGCGTCATTCGGCCTTATCCACTTTATCAAGCGGTTGTATGTAAATTTCTTTTACGCACACAAAGACACCCAGATTTGGAATCCCGTCTCCCTTAATGCCCGGTTGAACATCAATATTTAGCCGGCATTGCCAGTCGCTGTTGCTGACCAGCACCTGGGTCATGGGGGACACGCCCTGCAAATAGAGCCTGCCATTGCGGCCCACAGGAAATACCTCGTCCCGACCCAGAACCTGTGCCTCGGAGCCTTCCGTCACCGGGGTCCCGTCCGGCCAGTTCAGGGTCAACAGTGCTCCCCGGGTGTCCGTGACATCAAACTCCAGCAGTAACCCCGAACGATAATAGGGCGCCACCGCTACATTTGTCGTGTTCACCGCAGCGGTAAGGGGTAAATCTCCAGAATTCATACTGATCCGATTCGCCTGGTAAGGCAGCAAGCCGGGGATCATCAGCCTGCCATTGCTGTCGGTCACGCCCATCTCCCTGTTCTCAAGGTAAATGCTGACCCCTTCGTAACCGCCGGTATCCACCACCGCGAAACCGTCCTTGATTTCGCGATTGGCATAGACGTCGCCTCCCATCCACGCAACCGAACCATCAGCCTGGGCGCGCAAGCCGGTTTTTCCATCCCGACTTCGCACTTCCGCCTGGAGTCGGTTGTAATTCGTGTTCCATGTAGATTCCGCCTCAAACTCGTTACTTTCGCCAGCGAACGCGGCGGCACGATAGCCGAATCCCGGACCGGTGGGCGCATCTTCACGATACTCAACCCGCAAGCTATTAGAGCCGCCGGATCGCTGCATATTCGTGGATGCGCTTCGGCGGCCGCCAAAATACTTCATCAGCACAAGGCTGGCCTGCATCTCACTGTTGTCCTGCTTGATATAGCTACCGCTTACATTCAAGGACAAGTCGCTGGGGAGGGTTCTCGAATAGTTCAGAGAAACCACCTTGCGATCCATGTCGGGATTGTGAAAACGCTCGTCGATAAACGACATGCCAAGCGATCCATAACCGCCAACACTGGTACCCGCGGACACCAGGCTCTGTATACGCGGGAAAGCGTTGGGCAGATCAATACCTGGCTGGGTAAACTCTTTGCTTGTTCCCTGCAATCTCAGGTCAAAGCGAAATTCCCGTCCCTGGTATTGATGCCCCACCTGCCACAGCGCGCCGGTGCGCTGCTTGTTGCTGACAGCCAGGGCGGAAGACAAAACGCCAAGGCGCGTCATGCTGTAGGTTGCGGCGCCGCTGGCAACCTGCACGTCTCCGGTGGCGTCAAGGCGGCCCTCGACGGTGAAGTTGTCACTCAGGCCTCGTCTCAGCGTGCCTGAAACCAGCATGTCGGAGTAATCGTTACTCCTCAGCCCATAGTTCTCTCTGAGCGCACCAATGCTCACGGAATAATCCGACAACCCCGGCCGCAACAGTTTGTTTGAGGTATAGAAATCCTGGACGACAAGTTGCTCGCGACCCATCAAATCTCGCGTCACCACCTGTATCTGACCGGCGCCGGTAACTACCGGGATGTCGTCTATACGAAACGTGCCGTCCGGCACGTCCTGGCTGGAACGCAGGCTGCCGTTAACAAATATATCCAGCGCTGTCGGAACGACGGCGCTCCCGGATATGGAAGGCTGGGGAAAGGTAATCAAGCTTGGCTGGGTAGCGAAGTTTGTCGCCAGCTGAATGCCGCCGAACCTCAAGGAGCGCGACCAGCTGCTTGAAGGCGTCAAGGCATCGCCAACCCGAAGGCTGCTCAAGCTGCCAGGAAAGTCGCTGGTCCAGGTGGTCTCAAGCCTCGTAAAAGGCTCACTATCCTGCCCCAAAGGCCCGTTCAGATCGCGATACAGGAGTTCAGTGGACAGGTTCCCGCGGGGCGTAAAAACCGTGGGACTGAAAAGTCCGGATAACTGGCGGGCAGCAAGACCCGGGTCATCAGCGTATCCAAGACTGTAATCCAGGAATGCGCCCATATCAGCATCGGGCTCAATGTAGGAATTCCAGGACATGGAACGGGTAATGCCGTTCAGGTACTCGGGGGGAATTCGGGCAGATCCACTCATGGTCCGGGTGTTCACCTGGGTAAGCACACCGGGCAAGGCGTCGAAAGCGTGGAACTTGCGGCCAGCATGACTGACTGCCGGTGGAAATGGCCGGGCCACTCCCCACTCCGCCAGGGTTGCTTCCTCAGCGTAAAGCGCTCCGCTGGCATCCACCAACATCAGCACCGATCCTCGATTGGTGCCATTGACGGTCATGTCCAGCAACAACAACTGATCATCTCTGGGAGCTGCCTCAGCGCCTTGGGACTTGGCTGCGTCGGCTATTTCTTTCGGGGAAACGTCTTCGTCCGTAATGACAGGGAGGCCTCCACGCGGCCTCGTCGACGATCCAAAATGCACGGATACTGAATCGCTGGCAGATTCGGTGTTTAGCCCCGCATCGCCCGTCCCGTTGGCAAACCTGTTGGCCCAGACGCTGGCAGTTTCGTCCAGGGCAGCCAAATCGTCAGAGACCAGGCTGGCCTGGGCATTAGCCTGGGAAGGCTCATCACAGTGTGCTATCTGGCTGCACCCAAGCGCCGCCATTAATAACAGGGCTTTTAGTCCCTTATTCGGAGTAGACCACGTCATGGCCCCAACTCCCGTCCCTGTCGGAGGTAATGTCTACACGCTGGGGCACGCCCACCTCGCCGGGAATCATGATCCCAACGGTGGCGCCCGGAAGGATGTAGCGGGCCTGGCCAGCGGGTTTCTGCCCCTGTCCTGGAAACGTCCCAGCGCTGCCGGTAATCGTAACCGACTGGAGTTTCACGTGGCCGTTGCCATCATTGCGCAAGCTCACGTAGCTTCCCTGCTCTGTCCTTTGTACCGACTGCACCTGAATATCTGGCGCTGCCGAGCCTGCCTGGGGCGCAACAAATACCGGCATGCTGATCTGCATGCGCATCGTGACGCCCGAGCCCTGGGTTCCCTCAGGGGGCGCCAACTCGGTAATCAGCAAGCGGAAAGTCCGTTCCGCGTCCGGATTCGTTTTACCCAGCATGGCCACTCGCACTATCTGCTCTTCACCAGGCTGAACCGTAAAAATTGGTGGGACAGCGAGGATCTCATCGCTAGCAACGAGTCGGTCTTCTCCAAGGTCGCTTTGCGTCCACTGCATCGCGACCACATCCATGGAGACAGGGGTGCTGTCTTCATTTCGTATGCGTAGCTCTGCTGACACCCCGGTGCGAGTCAAATCCACCCGAACAGGGTTTACATCCACAGCGGCAGCATTGGCGAAACCGCTGCTCAACAGCAGGGCCAAAAACAAACAGGGAGCGGCAAAAGCCGCTCCCCTGGATTGTTTCTGCGAAATCATCCTAGAAGATGATGGTTACGGTGACGGTATCGGTGTAGCTCGTATTAACAGCTGCGGCAGCATCTGCCTGCGCAACTCGTCCGTACACACTTACCGTATCCCCACCCAGGTAACCCACACCGGTCACCGAAACACCGTTGGTGGAGGTATTCAGCCATTCATTAGTGCGCCCAAAGTCCGTGAACAACTGGTATGGCAAGAAATTTGTTCCGCCGTCAGACATCTGGCGAGCAGTTCCGTCTGTTGCACCCTGAGCGCCACCATTGAGCAGAATCTCGGTGGTGGTGCCGGTTGTGCACTGCCAGGTTACCGAACCGGCGGTATCGTTATCGATTGTCGGATCAAGCGTTCCGAAGGCGACCGGTGCAGTTGTGACAATCTCGCAAACCGGTGCGACCTGGGCAGATACGCTCAGAGAACCGGTAGCATCTGCCTGGACAGCCATGGGTATAGCGACCAGGGTTGCGGCAGCAGCGAGAGAAAGAGAGGAGAGTGAAAGGCGGTT
>CAKZML010000024.1 GCA_937128475.1 uncultured Chromatiales bacterium | reverse complement strand
GCACATTCAGCCACTTTTACACCGCCGGCTATGGCTCCATCTACCCTGCCCTGGCCGACCTGGCCGAATCTGAAATGGTGACCTGTACCGAAGTGACTGAGCAGGGAAAACCCGCCAAGAAGGTTTACCGCATTACCGACAAGGGCACGGATAGCTTCAAGAAATCCCTGGGCGAGAATGATAGTCCCTGTCACAAACTGAAATCCGAGTTCCTGGCAATGATGTATTTCGCCCAACTCATGGATCCCCAGCAAATCAGCGGCCTGCTGCAGCACCGACTGGCACATATCGAATCCGCCCTGGAGATGCTCAAAACCATCACCGCTGAGAGCAGCGATGAGCAACAGGGACCGGCTTTCGTTCGTGGCTTCGGGGAAACCGTATTGAAAGCTGCCCACGATTACATCAGTGCCTACAAGGCTGAACAGGACACCACCACAAGCGGCCACCAGGCCGCCTGAATACGACAAGACGCGTCAGGACAGTAATGATGAAACCATTCGCTTTTTTAAACCGTCACCCCTGGGTCATCGCATTGACCATCGCCGTCGTAGTCACCCTGTGGATGGCGTCAGGCCAGGGCGATGGAGACCATGCCAAGGTCGATAGCATGCAGGCCAAACCGGTGGATCGGGACCAGGAGATACGGGTTACCGTACACACCCAGCGAGCCACAGAAGTAGAACGGTTTGTTCGAATCAATGGCCGCACCGCCCCCTCCCGTGAGGCGAGAATGTCTGCCGAAACAGCCGGCAGCGTGGTTGCCGTCCTTGTGGAGCGCGGTGTATTCGTGAAGGCGGGAACACCCCTGATTCGCCTTGACATGAGGGACCGTGACCTGCGCGTTACCCAGGCAAAGGCAATGCTTGCCCAAAGAGAGATTGAGTTCTCGGCCAGGCAATCACTGCAAGGTGAGGGATACGTCTCACAAACTCAAATGGCAGAAGCTCAAGCCGCCCTGGAGGCAGCCCGTGCGGACCTGCGCAGAGTAACCCTGGATCTTGAGAACAGGGATATCCGGGCTCCTTTCGATGGCGCCATCCAGCAACGCGAACTGGAAGTCGGCGACTACGTGAAAATTGGCGATCCTGCACTGACGTTTGTGGATGACAGCACACTGGTGGTCAAGGCAAGCATCTCCGAAAGCGAGGGACGTTTTCTTGACAAAATCTCCACCGGCTCCGCACGCCTGATTACCGGCCAGGTGGTGGAAGGCAAACTTCGCTACCTGGCGCCGGTTGCCGATGCATCGACCCGCACTTTCCGGTTGGAACTGGAACTGGATAACCGGGACAGAACCATCCCCGCAGGCGTTACTGCCGAACTTACCCTGCCGGTTGGCAAGGTCATGGCTCACTTGATTTCCCCCGCCCTGCTCACCCTGGACGACCAGGGGCAGGTTGGCGTGAAAATTGTCGATTCAGAAAACATCGTGCATTTCGTGCAAGCCGACATAGCCCGCACTGAACCCGACGGCATCTGGCTCGCAGGACTTCCGGAAGTGACCTCGTTTATTACGATTGGCCAGGGCTTCGTCAATGATGGACAAAAAGTGATTCCGGTGCCTGATACAGGAATATCCACGGCCCAGGTATCGGAGTAAGTCATGACCCGTTTCATTGACGCAACCATGAACCGCAGCCGTGCTGTGGTGCTTTGCCTTGCGCTGATCCTGATCGCCGGCTGGTCGGCTTATCTGAATATTCCAAAAGAAGCCGAGCCAGACATTGAAATCCCCTACGTCTATGTGCTGATGACCCACGAGGGCATCTCACCCGAGGATTCCGAGCGCCTCCTGATCCGCCCCATGGAGCAGGAACTTCGCACCCTGGAGGGCGTAAAAGAAATGTCCGCCAGCGCTTATGAGGGCGGCGGCTCCGTGACCATGGAATTCTATGCGGGCCTGGACGCGGACAAGGCGTTGCAGGACGTACGAGAAAAAGTCGATGCGGCAAAAGGTGAACTGCCCTCGGAAACCGAAGAACCCCGGGTTCGCGAGGTCAAGATCTCTCGCATAGACCCCATGATGGTTCTGAACGTCTCAGGCAATGTCCCGGAACGCACCTTGTTCAAGGTTGCCAGGGACTTGAAAGACCGCCTGGAGGCTATCCCCGGCGTGCTTGAAGTGGACATGAAAGGCGACCGTGAAGAGGTCATGGAGGTGGTTGTCGATCCCCTGGCCATGGAGAGCTATGGGCTGGACCAGACCGATCTTTACAGCCTGGTGGTTCGCAATAACAAGCTGGTGGCTGCCGGCTCCCTGGATACCGGACACGGACGTTTTGCAGTGAAAGTGCCGGGAGTTTTCGAAAACCCGGAAGACGTACTTAACTTGCCGGTCAAGGTGGACGGCGACCGGGTGGTTCGGTTCAAGGATGTCGCCACGGTCAAACGCACCTTTAAGGACGCACGGTTTTTTGCCCGAATTAATGGCCAGCAGGCAGTGGGCCTGGAGATCGTCAAGCGCTCAGGCGCCAATATCATCGGCACCATCGAAAAGATCAACCAAGAGGTGGCCCTCGAATCGGCCCAGTGGCCCAACAGCATCCAGGTCACCATCTCTCGTGATAAATCCGAGGAAGTGCGTGACATGCTGCAGGATCTGCAGAACAACGTGTTGGCGGCGATCCTGCTGGTCTTTATCGTCATCATCGGCATACTCGGTCTGCGCACGGCCTTCCTGGTTGGCATCGCCATCCCGGGCTCTTTCCTGATGGCCATGCTGGTGCTGAGCGTAGCCGGAATCACGGTAAACATCGTGGTGCTGTTCAGCCTGATCATGGCGGTGGGGATGTTGGTTGACGGCGCCATCGTGGTGACCGAACTGGCTGACCGGAAAATGACCGAGGGGATGAACCGGGTCATGGCGTACTCGGCGGCATCCAAACGAATGGCCTGGCCGATCATCGCCTCCACGGCCACGACCCTCGCTGCATTTTTCCCGCTGTTGTTCTGGCCGGGCATATCCGGTGAATTCATGAAGTACTTGCCGATCACCCTGATCATTACCCTGACCGCCTCCTTGTTCATGGCGCTGATCTTCGTGCCGACCCTGGGCGGCATTTTTGGCAAGCCCGGCGCCATCAGTGAAACCGCACGCCACAACCTGGCGGCGGCGGAACTGGGTGACCTGAATACCATCACCGGCTGGACCGGCAAGTACCTGGGCATTCTCACTCCAAGCCTCAAACGACCCGGCACGGTGGTACTGGCTCTGACCGGCCTGCTGATCGTCTTGTTTGTGATGTACGGGAAATTCGGTCGCGGTGTGGAATTCTTCCCCAATGTGGAACCTGAAACCGCCAGCCTGGAAATCAGGGCCCGCGGTGATTACGCCGTGTCGGAAATGGACGACATCGTCCGGCAGGTCGAAAACCGCATCATAGATATGCCGGAGTTTGAAAGCGTCTATGTACGGACCGGTAGAGGTGAACGCGAGGCCGAGGACGTCATCGGCACCGTGCGGCTGAAACTCGTCAACTGGCGTCTTCGCCGGCCAGCGAACCAGATACTGTCCGAGGTGCGAGAGCGCACGAGTGACCTGGCCGGTATCGTCATCCAGACGTCCACGCCCAGGATGGGCCCCTCCTCCGGAAAACCCATTAACCTGGAACTCAGTTCCGCGAATCCAATCGTCCTTGAAGTAGCCACCGGGCAACTACGCGCCGCTCTTGACGCACTGCCAGGGTTAATAGACGTGGAAGACTCCCGGCCGCTACCCGGAATCGAGTGGAAACTCACTGTCGACCGGGCCAAGGCAGCGGAGTTCAACGCCGACATCACCGTAGTGGGCAACACCGTACAACTGGTGACCAACGGCATGAAGATTGGGGAATACCGTCCTGACGATGCCGATGACGAGATCGACATCCGGGTGCGCTACCCCGCCGAGTTCCGCAGCCTGGATCAGATCGACAAGCTGCGGGTTCCCTCCCGAGGCGGCATGGTACCAATCAGCACCTTCGTTACCCGCACGCCTGTGCAGAAGGTGGGCACCATCCAGCGCTCTGACATGCGCAGGACTCTCACAGTACAGGCCGACCTTGTGCCCGGAGTCCTGGCTGACGATGTCGTTCACCGCATCAAGGAAGCGCTACCCGGACTAGATCTGGATCCCCGGGTGGACATCACATTCAAGGGAGAAGATCGGGATCAACGTGAAGCCACTGAATTCCTGGAAAGCGCATTGCTGATAGCGGTGTTCATGATTGCGATTATCCTGGTGACCCAGTTCAACAGCATCTTCCAGGCCGGGCTGATTCTTACCGCCGTCTTGTTCAGTATCGGTGGCGTCCTGCTCAGCCTGATAATTTCCGGGATGCCTTTCGGCATCATCATGAGTGGAGTGGGCGTGATATCCCTGGCCGGAATCGTCGTGAACAACAACATCGTGCTGATCGATACCTACAATTTCCTGATAAAAGCAGGATTTGAGCCGGTAGAGGCCATCTTGCGCACCTGTACCCAGCGACTTCGCCCGGTAATGCTGACCACGGTCACCACCATCCTTGGACTCATGCCCATGGTGCTTGGCGTAAACCTGGACTTCCTTAACAGGGATATCACCATCGGGGCGCCCTCATCCCAGTTCTGGACACAACTGGCGACGGTAATTGCCGGCGGCCTGGCCTTCTCTACGGTGGTGACCTTGTTGCTAACGCCATCTTTGATCGTGTGGCAGCACAATCTCATGAGCCGGCTGCGGAACTGGCGTGAGCAGTCCAGGCGTAACAAAAGCCTGGCCGAAGAGCCAGCCAATCAGGAAGTCTGACCGGGACTAGTCGCTCTGGGGCGATTCGGTAACTGGAGCGGCGGGATTCCCCACACTGATCTCGCCGTATTTCAGGCCCAGTGTTTTGACCTTGCCGAACCAGGGACGACTGAGAATAAACATGTCGTGGTACTGGTCATCATCGATCGGCTCGATACGCTTGCTGCCGCTGAACTGGGAGACAATTGCCGGGACAGTGTTGCTGTGAGCCACCACCAGGACGATCTTCCCCTTGTGCTTGCTCTCTATAGTGGCCTGCAATGCCTCGTAGTCCTGGGCATCGTAATAATTCAACGGCAGCTTCAGTCGATTGGCCAGGGGCCTGGCCGTCTCCTCACTGCGCCGGGTGTGAGTGACATATATCGCGTCCACGCCAGCCACCACGTCCACATCCGATAACATTTCAGCCAGCAGATAGGATCGCAGTTGCCCATCCTTGCTAAGCCCCGGGTCGTCCGCCGGCACCAGCGCTTTCTCGGCATGGCGAACTACGATAAGCGTCGATGTCGCCTGGTTTTCAAAATACCAGGCAATCAGCAACACAAAAAGAAAATAGCTGAACAGGACCAGCGGAACCTTGCGAATGCCTTTGCTCCGGGGTTTTCTCCGCCTTTCATGAATCATTACTTCTGATCCCTGTCGTGGTGCGATTTGGATTCGCCGTCCAGCACGTGATATTCCCCTTCGATAACGGTCCCGCCCGCCTCTGGCCGTGGTCTGCTTGGCGTAGGCCCACCAGAAATGCCCAGCTTGCGCTTAAGCCACCAAACTCTGATCGCAACAACCCCAAAGACAACCAGCGCCAGTCCCAGAAAGCCCACGAAAAATACTAACCCGAGAGTCGTCGCAACGGCAAAGCCTACTGCTGTGACCACCAGGGCAAAGCACCCCGTTAGCGGGCCACCCTGGTTGGGAAATTCAAGACGCAATCTAGACTGGGGCACACCTTACTCGCATTCATAAACAAACCGGGATGCATTCTACGCTATTGATAACCCGAACTCCCACGCCCTTGCCCACCCAGGGAATCTCAGGAATGGCGCGATGACAGCCGGCAGCTATAACGCGTGGGGGTCAACAGGGCTTTTTCCCCGAAAAGTGTCGGATTTTTTTACGGTTTGGGAATAGAGCCCAATTCGGAATCTCACGAAACCCAGCAATAGCAACAAATGCAGATTTTGGCCCAAAACTTGCTCTATTTACCTAGGCCCTGCGCTTTTGCGTACGTTGTCCAGGTTGATCGGCCCTGGCAGCGGCTTGGTCGGGACCCGAAAATGCTAGGAATGATATTGGATATGAGGTCTATGCCGCCAGAATACACAGAAGAATTCAAGCACTCTATGGCGGTATTGCTTGGTCTGGTGCGGGGCGTGCTGGCCGACAACATTCTCAACCCCCAGGAAATTCTCGCCCTGAATTCCTGGTTGAGTAATCACGAGGAACTGCTTCACGAGTGGCCGGCGAATGTCATCGCCGAGCGAGTGCAGGCGGTCCTTGCCGACGGCGTCATTACCCAGGAAGAGACCGAAGACCTTGCCGAGACCCTCACCAGGGTTCTGGGCTGGGGTTTTAACGCCCAGGAACATGTTCACCCCTGGGTAGAGATTCTTTCCCAGGAACCCCAACCTGAAGTCATCGTGCCCGGACGCTCATTTCTGCTGTCAGGCAGATTTCTATATGGCCCCCGGGGACGCTGCGATGCGGCGACCCTTGAATGCGGCGGGCTAACAGACAAGGCAGTGAATGGAGCGCTGGATTACGTGGTCGTGGGCGCCTTGACCCAAACCACGCCTCCGGAGGAAGAAAGTAGCGCATTGATCGCTGCTGCCCTTGACCTGCAATCCTCAGGGCACGGCATAAAGGTTATTCCAGAACAGGCCTGGCACGCCGGCCTGCACGCCAGCTAAGCAAATTACCAGTTAATAAGTGCAAAAAAGGCCCCAGAAGGGGCCTTTCATTTATATGGCGGAGAGGGTGGGATTGATTCGCGCCTTCGGCGCTCACCCTTCGGGCGTGCTACGCACATCTGTCGCACAGCTGCGCTGTGCTCGGTTACTCCTCACTGCGTTCGTCGCCCTTCGGGCCGCCGCCGCTATCGCGGCGACGTTGTCTCGCCCCGCCTTGCGGGGCTCGGCTTGAACCCAGGGCGGGCTCAT
>CAKZML010000023.1 GCA_937128475.1 uncultured Chromatiales bacterium | reverse complement strand
TCCATTTCGCAGTCCCCTACGGACACGCCATAATCGTAATTACCTGCCTCAGCGCTGGCAGGAATAGGAGCCGTGAGCTTACCTTCCGGATTACTACTGTAATTCCGACTGGAACCCAGAGGCGACTGATCCTTGAAATTGATTGAGAACTCCTCACCACCTGATGAGCTCCAATGCAAGACGGTCGCACCCGCGGTTGCACACGCAACACCCTGACCTCCCTGGCCGCTGCTTTCACATGAATTACTCAGATCATTCACTTCTACCGGACAACCGTTTTCAACAACAATTTCGAGATCAACGTTTTGTTGCGCCTGGCTGGACAAACCCGCACTCATCATGACCATTACACTTATGACCAGAAGCACCACTAGCAATTTTATAAACATCGCTCTCTTATCTTTTTTTGTGCTAACCATTTCGACTCCATTCTAGTTATTGTAAAACTTCCTCATTTTCTACCATCATCAACCAACGCTTCAAATCTCAGCCTGCCTTGCAGGGGATCCAGGCCGGCGTCCACCGACAGCAAATCCTTCGGGTAACCCATCTCCACAGCCCGCATGAGAGCATCTTCCGCTTTCACCGGATTGCCCGCCCGCACGTAAACCAGGGCCGCCTGATAATAGTAATAGTAATCCACGTTGCCGGCAGCGTGCACCTTGGCCAATAAATCAAAAGCCTTGTCAAAATTCCCCAGACCAGAGTAAAACACAGCCGTCTGAGTCATCAAATCATAATTGTTCGGATTAATGAGGAGTTGCTCCTCAGCCAGAGCAATTGCTTTGTTGTAGGCAGCTTCGGCCTTATTCCATCCGTCGGGTATCTGGCGATAAGCCTCGCCCTGATTGCCCCAATACTCTGGAACGTTCGAAGTCAGTTCCGCCGCCTTGACATACATTCCAACCGCATCTTCAAAGCGCCTGAGATAAAAATACATGGATCCGATATTAGCGAACATTGTTGGGTCTTCATTTTCCTCGGCCAACTTCAACCAGATCTCGGCGGCTCTTTGCAAATCCCCCTTCATATAATAGGCCGAAGCAAAATTACTGTAGACGCCCCAGTCGTCCGGAATCCGCTTGATCACCTCGTTGTAGTTGGCAATTGCATCGTCAAAACGTCCATTATGATAATAGAAATTTCCGAATGTCTTATAAGCTTGGGCGTAGCCCGGATCGATCTGAATCAACCTTTTGAACTCGGCCTCCGCTTCTATCGGAAATCCCCGGACAGCAAGCGCTTCAGCTCGCGCCAGAATAGCTTCCACCCAGCGAGGCTTTAACGTCAGTGCCCGGTCGATTTCTCCCATGGCCTGCTCACTCTGGCCTGTTAGCAAGTGCAGTCTGCCCAGGGCCAGGCTCACCTCGGCGGATTGCCCGTCCCGGGTCATGGCCCGATTGCAGGCTTTTTCCGCGTCTTCAAACAACTCGGTGTCGGGATTAATCTGATACTGCCTTAGGCGGGTCTCACAAATACCTGCGTAGGCCATTCCATAAGCAGGGTCCAGCTTGAGCGACTGCTGGAACTGTATTCCTGCATTTTGCAGATTCGCCTCAGTCGAGGGTCGCCTCAGATAATCACGTCCCCTCAGGTACGCGTCATAGGCTTCAAAATTTTCTGTCCGCGTCTTTCCAAGGGCATCTTCAATATTGTTGCTCATAACGATTTTCAGATTCCGCGCCACTTGCCTGGCAATATCGCTTTGCACTGCAAACACGTCGTTGGTTTCCCGGTCATAGGTACCCGACCACAAGTGAAAACCATTTGTGCCATCAATCAGCTGGGCGGTAATTCGCATGCTTTCCCCAGCCAGACGAACGCTACCCTCCAGCACATAATGAACATTCAACGCCTGGGCAATTTTCTGAATGTTCTGGTCTTTACCCTTGTAATAAAACGAAGAGGTCCTGGAGGCAACCTGCAAATCGCCTAATTGAGCCAGTACATTCAAGACTTCTTCTGTAAGGCCATCGCTGAAATACTCGTTCGCCTTGTCGTCACTGAAATTAACGAAGGGCAGCACCGCTATCGACTCAGCCGAGGGGGTTTGAATTTGCTGTACAGATTCAGTGGCAGTAAGAAGGTAGGCCCCGATTCCAACCGCCACTGCACTCACCGTTGCAATGCCATAAACCAGCTTGCCCGGGGAGGCTCCCGCTGCAATAGCCCTTAGCCGCCCTCCCCGACCCTCCACCATCAGTCCCTGGGGTGTCCACTGGAATGCCCAGGCAAGAACCACCGCCACCGGGAAACCCATGGCCAATGCCACCACCACAAAGGTCATTGAATAATCAGGAAGCGGCAGGGCGTCCAATATGACATCGGCAACCTGCAGGATGACCCATGCGGCCACCAGGTAGCTGGCTGCGATTCGATACACTTTTCTTCGCGCCAGGTCAGTAAAAAAACCGAAAAATGAGCCGGACTCATTTTCTGCTTCCCCAGACTGGAACATGGCAACCCCGGGGTCGGTAACCGGAGAGTCCAGGGGTAACGGATCCGGAATCAGTCGATAACCACGCCCCGGTATTGTCTGGATAAACCGGGGAGATTCAGCACTGTCTCCCAGGACATGGCGCAACTCGCCGACACTTCGGGTCACCACATTGGTGGAAACCTGTTCCTTCCCCCAAACCATTTCCTTGAGTTGGCCCCTGGAAACCACAAAACCGGGTTTTCTCGCCAGGGCGAGCAGCAGTTCCATTGCGCGCGGGGATACATGGATTGAGCCGCTGGGGCCTTCCACCACATTCTTTACGGGTCGGACCGTAAATTCTTCTAGCTGGAATCCAATATGGAGATATTCTCCCAATGGGCACTCCTTGCCTTTGTTTTTATCACTGAATGACCAGTTTTTTTCTTTGGCAATAGTACACTAAGACCAAATATTCAACAGCAAAACGTAAATACAAGTCCCGGGAAGGAATCTGGCGCGGTTCTCTTCGCCTGAGCTCTCCAGCAGCAGATCAAAGTACTTGCTTGAGCGTGTCCATGCTGATGTTGGCGCCGCAGATCACCGTGGCAACCCGCTTACCTTCCAGGGCGTCCCTCATCCGGTCCACTCCGGCAAGTGCCACGCCGGCTGATCCTTCCAGAAGCTGGTGCTGGCTTTGCATGAATTTTCGCATTGCCACAGCAATTTCTTCTTCATCCACCAGGATCCATTCATCCACAAAATCCCGACAAGGTTCAAAGGTAATGGAATCCAGGTCCATACCTCCGGCCGTACCATCAGAAAGAGTGGGCAGACTTTCCTCGTCGATGACATGACCCGCCTCGATTGAGTGAGCCATGACCGCAGAATTAGCCGGTTGACAGCCATAGATCTGGATGTCCGGATTTACTGACTTCAGGAACCCTGCAATACCGGACATCAGCCCGCCACCGCCCACCGCGACAAACACTGCATCCAGGTTCGGTCGCTGGCGATGCATTTCCAATCCCACGGTGCCCTGGCCACCGATGATCTGGGGATCATTGTAGGGAGATACGTAAAGCATGCCATTTGCCTCGGCAAATTCCCTCGCATAGCGTTCGGTTTGTGCACCGTCCAGCCCGTGGAACTTCAAATCACCTCCATAGCGACGAATAGATTCAACCTTGGTCTTGGCTGCCGTCTCGGGAACGAACACCATGCCTTTCATGCCAAGCTTTGAGAACGCATAGGCCATCGCTGCGCCGTGGTTTCCGGTGGAAGCGGTCACGCAGCCTGCCTGGCGCTGGGACTCATCCAGTGACATCAGCTTGTTGACCGCACCCCGCAATTTGAACGACCCGGTGTGCTGGAAATTCTCGAGCTTGCCGTAGACCTTGCATTGTTCGTCGCTAAAGCCCACCAGCAAATCCAGCGGCGTCTCGCGCACCACGTCATAAATTCTTGCTGCTGCCCGGTGAACTTCCGCTGCTATATCCATCTTTGAATTCCACATATTGCCCAGAAACCGCGAAAATCGCGGGACTGTCTATTCTGAATGACTATTGCCTCCCCGGCTACCTCGAAGGATGTTGCTCGTGCTATCGTCAGTGAAAATCAAAAAACCGGTTCTGAAACAGTCAAGCTAATTACTAATTTATGCGACCCTATTCTGCGCTGCGTCTACTGGGAAATGCCTTCTCCGGCCATAAAAACTGGCCGCGGGCCTGGCGTGACCCCGAGCCGGCCAAACAGTACGACGTAGTTATAGTTGGAGGCGGCGGACATGGCCTGGCCACTGCTTACTACCTGGCCAAAAATCACGGCATCAAAAACGTAGCAGTGTTGGAAAAAGGATATATCGGCGGCGGTAACACGGGCCGCAACACCACCATTATTCGATCCGACTATTACCAGGAAGAAAACTCCCGGTTTTACGAGTTTTCGCTAAAGCTCTGGGAAGGCCTGAGCGAGGACCTGAATTTCAACATCATGGTGAGCCAGCGAGGCAGTCTTCAACTGGCCCACGACGAGGGTCAATGGAGCTCTCTTTCCAGGCTCGCCAATCGGATGCGGGTGAACGGTATCGATGCCCAGATGATTAGCCGCGACGAACTTTCCAGGTTGGTACCAATTCTTGACTGTAGCGACGAGGCTCGCTTTCCAGTGCTTGGCGCCATGAGGCAGGGGCGCGGCGGAACTGCTCGCCACGACGCGGTAGCCTGGGGATACGCCAGGGCAGCCGACCGCCTTGGGGTGGACATCATCCAGAACTGCGAAGTCCAGGCAATGGAAATCGTGAACAATCGAGTCGTGGCGCTGAACACCTCGCGGGGACGCATCGGCGCAGGAACGGTGGGCATGGCAGTGGCCGGTCACAGCTCCCATGTGGCAGCCATGGCTGGACTGACGCTACCTATCGAAACTCATATGTTGCAGGCCATGGTCTCCGAGCCCCTTAAGCCGGTATTAGATACGGTGGTGATGGCCGGAGCGCTGCATGCCTATGTCAGTCAGACGGATAAGGGCGAAATCGTCATGGGCAGCGACCTGGAGTTTTATCCAAGCTACGCCCAGCGAGGCAACCTCCCCCGGATAGAACAAATCGCACAGGAAACACTCGCCCTGTTCCCTTCATTTAGTCGCCTGCGCTTGATGAGAACCTGGGGTGGCGTGAACGACATGACCATGGATGGTGCTCCGGTGATCGGTCATACACCGGTAGACGGACTGTTCATCAACGGAGGCTGGTGCTACGGCGGCTTCAAGGCGACACCGGGTTCGGGTTGGGCATTTGCCGAGACCCTGGCAAATCAGCGACCGGCAGAACTCATAGCGCCCTATAGCCTGGAACGTTTTTTCACGGGCCACACCATTGACGAATCCGGCCATGGCCCGATTCCACAGGCACAGTGAGCAAGGACCATGCAGCTTTTTAATTGCCCATGGTGTGGACCCAGAGCTCATATCGAGTTCACCTACATTCGTGACCACCAATCCGTCTCGACTCGAGGCAATGGGGACGATCCGGATGTTCAACAAGAGCTTGATCGGATTTACCTGCGTAGCAATCACCTGGGCCCTCACCAGGAGATATGGCAGCACAGCGCCGGTTGCCGGGGATGGCTGCGCATCACCCGCAACAACCTGACCCACGAAGTGGAGGATTGCCTCCCCTGCCAACACGGTGACGCGCCGTGAGTCAGAAATTTCGCAACCTGACCGGCGGAAACATTTCCAGGGAAAGCCCCCTGGACTTCCGCTTCAACGGCACCCTCTACCAGGGGTACCAGGGCGACACCCTGGCCTCGGCACTATTGGCCAACGGCGTGCGCCTGGTAGGCCGCAGTTTCAAATATCACCGACCCCGGGGGGTGTTCAGCGCAGGCCCCGAGGAGCCCAGCGCCCTGGTCCAACTGGGCAGTGGCCCGCTGGCCGAACCCAACACCCGTGCCACCCAGGTGGAACTATCCGCCAATCTTGAGGCGTTCAGCCAGAACTGCTGGCCAGGTGTGAACCTGGACTTGCTGTCGATTAATAATGTCTTTTCGGCAGTTCTGCCTGCGGGTTTCTACTACAAGACATTCATGGCGCCCCGGCGTCTCTGGCCCTGGTACGAAAAAATGATCCGCAAGGCGGCGGGCATGGGCACGGCTCCGGACCAGGCAGACCCGGATCACTACCTGTGCAGTTACGCACACTGCGACGTATTGGTAGTGGGCGCCGGACCCAGCGGCCTGATGAGCGCCCTGGCTGCCGCCAGGACAGGCGCTTCGGTCATGCTTGTTGACGAGAACCCTGCAGCAGGAGGATGGCTGCAACGGGAACGCCTAAGCATGGATGGCATGCCCGGGGCCAACTGGGCCGAATCGATCTGGCAAGAACTAACCGACCTGCCCAATGTCACGGTGCGTGCCCGGGCAACTGCGTTTGGCTATTACGATCACAACATGGTGGCGATACTGGAACGCGTCCCTGGCGGCAATGACAAGGACCTGCCCAGCCAACGCTTGTGGCGGGTGCGTGCAAAGCGAGTCGTGCTGGCCACCGGCGCCATCGAGCGCCCGCTGATTTTCGCCAATAACGACAGGCCCGGCGTCATGCTCGCCGGGGCCGCAAGGGCCTATGCAAACCAGTACGCGGTTCGGGCCGGTTCCCGGGCGGTAGTGGCGACCAATAACAACAGTGGCTACCTGACTGCCGTCGACCTTGCAGATTCAGGTATCGCCGTGGCCGCTGTGATGGACAGCCGAAGCAGCGTGGATCACACACTGCTTGGCATGATGGAAGAACGAGGCATCCCCGTAGACATCGGTCATACGGTCCACGACACCCGGGGCGGAAAAACCCTGGGCGCGGTGCGCTCCGGCGCCACGGACGTAATTGGTGGCAGCCAATGGATGGACTGCGATCTGCTCGCCGTATCCGGGGGCTGGTCCCCCGCCGTACACCTGCACGCCCAGACCGGCGCGCGTCCGGTGTATTCCACGGAAATTGAGGCGTTTATCCCTGGCCCCAGCAAGCAGGCAGAACAAACCATCGGTGCAGCCCGGGGAAATTACGATCTCGAGGGATGTTTGAACGAGGGTCTGCGGGCCGGCAGGCAGGCGGCCCGCCTGGCGGGTTTCGACACACCCGATGAGGATTCACTTTCCCTCCCCGAAACCAACGGCGAGACCCTCCCCTACGGACAAGAAGCCTTCTGGCAGGCGCCACGTCCAGGCAAGCGGTCCAAGCAATTCGTAGACATCCAGGACGATGTCACCACCCTGGATATCGAACTGGCCCACCGGGAAGGCTATGTGTCGGTTGAACACCTGAAACGCTACACCACCCTGGGGATGGGTACAGACCAGGGCAAGACATCCAACATCAATGGCATGGCCCTGTTGGCGAGACTGCGGCAGGAACCCATCCCGCATGTGGGCACAACGACCTTCCGACCACCCTATACACCAATCACCCTGGGCGCCCTGGCCGGTGGCGAAACCGGCGCCAGTGTGAAACCCAGGCGTTACACACCCATGCATGCACAACACCAGGCACTGGATGCGGTGTTCGCCCCCCTGGGACTCTGGATGCGGCCCCAGGGCTATCCTCGCCGGGGAGAAACCATGCACCAGTGCGTGCAACGCGAAGCCCGGGCAGTAAGATCAGCAGTCGGACTCACCGATGTATCAACCCTGGGCAAGATCTCGCTCAGGGGCCCCGATGCTGGCGAGTTTCTTAACCGCATCTATGTGAACCAGTTCAGTTCACTTCCTACAGGTCGGGCACGCTACGGCCTGATGCTTCGCGAAGACGGAATGATCTTGGATGACGGCACAGTAACGCGACTTTCCGAGGACGCCTATTTCATGACTTGCACCAGCGGCAATGCCAGCGGCGTACTCCAGCACCTGGAGTATCACCTGGAGGTTGCCTGGCCTGAACTGGAGGTAGATCTTTGCGAGGTGACCGAACAATGGGCCGCGGTTGCCCTGGCTGGCCCCCTGAGTCGAGGCGTATTGCAAAGGCTCTGCCCGGAAGGAACTGTGGATGCAGTGCGACTGCCCGCGATGGGCGCGGTAGACACAACGGTCGCCGGCATCCCGGCGCGCATCATCCGGATCAGCTTCTCTGGAGAATTGGCGTTTGAAATATACGTGCCGTCCTCCCGCGGCGGCGAATTGTGGGACGCCTTGCTGGTCACACGAGATAACACTGAGGTTACCCCTTACGGGATGGATGCCCTGGAAGTACTGCGAATAGAAAAAGGCTTTATCGGCATGGGCACCGAGGCCGATGGCCGAACCACTGCCGAGGACCTGGGACTGGGACGGATGCTGAGTAAGAAAAAATGGTTCGTTGGCCAACTGGCTCTGCAAAGACCAGGCCTGAACCATGCCAACCGGCTGAAATTGGTCGGACTGACCCCCGTGTCCCCAGGTGATGAATTACCCGAGGGCGCCCAGGTGCTGGCCCAGGCGGTCGCGACAGGACCCGGCTGCAGCATCGGCCATGTCAGCTCAGCCGCCCACAGCGTGGTGCTGGGGACAGCCATCGCCCTGGCCCTGGTCAAGGGCGGCAGTCTTCGTTCTGGCGACACGGTTTATCTTGCAGATCCGGCGCGAGGTGCGAACGAAACCATTGCGGCCCGGGTAACCTACCCGTGTTTCTATGATCCGGAAGGAGCGCGCCAACATGATTGATCACAGCAGCTCCCCGGGTGAGGCACTATTCAGCGCTCCAAAATTGAAAATTGATCCTGCCCCCGTTGATCACTGGCTACAAGCAAGTGACCGCACCCGCCCTCAGCGGCTCAGGGAATCCCTTGCAAAAGCCCTGGGCGTCGAACCCGGCGAGCATGTGAATACCGTCACCGCTGTTGCCGGAGGCCCGGACGTCCTGGTCATCGGGCCAGGCCGATGGTTACTCAGGTACCCTCCCGGTCAAACCCTGGATGGCCAGGAGTTACTGCGTTCTGTCACAGACATTTCCGACAGCATGCTGGGCTTCCGTGTTTCCGGGGATAGTGCACGGGAACTGCTTGGTACTGGCTGCCCGCTTGAACTTGGCGAGTGGGACGACACCCAGCCCGGTTGCGCCCAAAGCCTGTTCCATCACATACCCTTGCTGATCCATCGACTGCAAGACAGTTCACTGGACCTGCTGGTGCCACGAAGCTACCTGGCAGAATTTCAACACGCCCTTCTGCACAGCGCCCGGGCACTCGCGGCCTTGCAGTCCAACGCCGAAAACGGGTAACTCGATATGTCAGCTCCCGCCTTGAAATCAGCGTTACCAAAAACGGTGGTGGTTCTGTCATTGGTGTCGCTGTTAAATGACGCCGCAAGTGAAATGATCACCCCGCTGCTGCCCATCTTTCTGACCGTCGCCCTGGGCGCTACACCGGCTATCGTAGGATTGGTCGAGGGTCTGGCCGAGGCCACGGCCAGTGTGCTGAAACTGATCTCCGGGAGACTGGCGGACAAAGGCTGGAACCCCAAGGCACTGGTGGTCTGGGGCTATGGGTCATCAAACCTTGCGCGACCCTTGATCGGACTGGCCCTGGCCTGGCCCTTTGTCATGGCCATGCGTTTCCTTGATCGCCTGGGCAAGGGTCTGCGCACCGCACCCCGGGATGCCATGATCGCCAACTCGGTTGCTGCTCCCTACCGGGGAGCGGCTTTCGGGTTTCACCGATCCATGGACCACGCTGGTGCTGTGATCGGGCCCCTGGCCGCGTTCCTTGTTCTGCGCCAGGGCGTAGAGATGAGCAACGTCTTCCTGATGTCTATCATCCCCGGTGCCGCCGTAGTGCTGCTGGTCGTCTTTGGCTTGCCAAAGGTCGAACCCCAACCGGTCTCCAACGCGCCACTGAAATGGTCCCTGCTGGATGGCAGATTGCGGGCACTGATTATCGCCTCCGGGGCCCTGGCGCTTGCCACCATGCCCGAGGCCTTCCTGGTACTTTGGGCCGCAGGCCGCGGCATAAAGCTGGAATACATCCCCCTGGTCTGGGCAGCAGCCAGCCTGGTCAAGGTGTTCGTGTCTTACCTGGCCGGTGCAGCATCGGACAAGATCGGACGGCTGCCAATAGTCATCGCCGGCTGGTCCTTGCGCGTCGCAACCCTGCTCCTGATCGCCGTGGTAGATGGCAGTGAACTGATGACCTGGGTGATGTTCCTGCTATTCGCCGCCAGCCTTGCCTCTACCGAAGCGGCGGAGCGATCACTGATAGGCGATGCCGCTGATCCTCTTCAACGGGGCACGGCCTACGGCCTTTACCACCTTGTTTGCGGATTACTGGCCTTGCCCGGGGCGATCTTTATCGGCGCCGTCTGGCAATGGTTTGGACAATCTGTGGCGTTTGTTATGGCGGGAACATTAACCGCCTTTGCTGCCATAGCCCTGTTGATGATCAGCCGGGGAATAGGTCAACCCAGGCAGCCACCAGGCTAATTTTCTTCCGGGTCTGCACCAAACAAGCGATTCAGGTCATCCAGTTCGTTGCTCTGGGCGGAGGCCGAGGTGGGTCCAGAATCCGATGAAGCGCCAAACAACGCGTCCAGATCCTGCCTGGCCTGGTCGCTCGTGGAGGTATCCGGAGCCACCCATTTTCGGGAGGAAATTCTCAGGTAACCGCAGAAATTTGCGCGTTCTTTCTCCAATACCCTGTCGGCCACGGGTTCTCTGCACGAGTCGGCAACCGCCGTATCGAAAAACTCGCACATCCTGCAAACATGCAACTGCGAGCGACAACCAGGGCACTCTGCAAGGCGAGCCAACGGAAGAGGCTCATCAAGCAGTTGTTCGCCACATTTCCAACAGTAAAAGGGGTTCATAGCCAAATATCCTACATCTGATAGCCCCGGAGATCACTCACCGTCCAATATATTCAACGCTTCTCGGGGTAGATTTACACAACCGTATCGGCTCTACCCTATACCCTGTCTAGTCCTCCTCGAAATCACCCCCAGATCATATAGGGGTTTCCCGAAGCGAAACGTTTGGTATTATTCAACACGATAGGGTTTGATATAGGCTGAATCGTGATCACTCACGATCGGAAGGGTATTAGCCCCGTAAGGGCTTTAGATACCAACGTTTCAAGTAACAACGATCGGCACCATGTTGGATGTCGGCGAGTTTAGGGGGAATTTCCAAATGTCGCAGCAATCTAAATGGCTGGCCGGCTTTACTGCAGTTGCACTGACCTCAATCAGTGGCGCAGCGATGGCTGAGCAGACCATTGAAGAAGTGGTGGTAACCGCACAGAAGAGAGAACAGAGTCTTCAGGATGTACCCATCGCAGTCTCCGCATTCAGCGAAGACATGATGAAAAAAGCCAATATCGAAGACGTGCGCGGTCTTACCGACCTGACGCCTGGCTTCTCCGGCCGCACCGAAGACAGCTTCAATGACGCACTGTCCATTCGTGGCATCAGCACCAATGACTTCGGCATCGGTGGTGACCCGTCTGTAGGCATCTTCATGGATGGCGTGTACGAGGGTCGCACCGGTGGTGCTATTTCCTCATTCTTCGACATGTCAGGCGCTGAAGTCGTCAAGGGCCCCCAGGGCACCTTGTTCGGCCGTAACGCTATTGCTGGCGCTGTCAGCATGCGCACCAACAAGCCCAACGAAGAGTTCGGCGGCAACGTCAGCCTGGGCCTGGAAGAGTACAACCACGTCGACGTGACCGGCACCATCAACATTCCTTTAAGTGACAAGTGGGCGTTCCGCGCCTCTGGCCATCACTTCCAGGACGATGGCTACCTGGAAAACCTGTACGACGGCAAGAAACTGGGCGGTCATGACCGTAGCGCCGTGCGTGCTGCTATTCGCTACACCAGCGATGTGTGGGATAGCACTGCAACCGTGTTCTACGAAGATCGTACTGGCACCGGTTCCGTGTACTGGGATACCTCCAACCCCGATCTGCCCAAGGACAAGGTCACCTCTGACCTGAGCGACGGCAGTGTCGATGAAGGCAAGATCCTGCGTTTCACCCTGGAAGCCGAAGCGGCCCTGGCAAACGGCCAGACCCTGACCTCCATCACCGGGTACAAGACGTTCGAATACCACTACCTGGAAGATTACGATGCCACAGTGCTGCAGGCGGATGATTACCTGCAGGATAACGATGTGGACTACTTCAGCCAGGAGTTCCGTCTGAACTCCGACTCTGACGGTGACATCTTCTGGTTCGTGGGCGCCAGCTTCTACAAGGAAAGCATCAAGGGCACTTTCGCTTCGATCTACACCGAAGACGACCTGTGCACCCGTATCGGTCAGACCGATGCTGATGATTTCAGTGGTCCGTTCGTGGGTTGTGCCACACCCGAGTTCGCCGAGTACTGGGAAGCTGACATAGCTGACCTGGAAGGCGGCCTGGTCAACAAATACGAATACAACTACGCCAACGGCGAATACAAGGGCTATGCAGTCTACGCAGACCTGACCTACGCAGCGTCTGAGAAGCTGGATATCACCCTGGGTGCCCGTTACACCTACGATGAGAAGTTCTTCGAGAACAACGTGCCCTACTCCGGCGGCGTTCTGGGTAACAACTTCGGCTTCGAATTCGAAACCGACGGTTTTATCTCTGACACCAAGGACTGGAACGACTTCACCCCGCGTCTTGCTGCAACCTATGCGTTCAGTGACAACGTGACCTTCTACGGCAACATCTCCAAGGGCTACAAGTCAGGCGGCTTCGCCACCTTCGGCTTCAACCTGGTTGATGAGGACGAGGACTACGTTGCTGATCCGGAAACCACCCTCAAGACATTTGATCCTGAGACAGTGGTCAGCACCGAAATCGGTATGAAGTACCGCTCGAGCGACCGCACTCTGCAGAGCAACATTTCGTTGTACCACTACGACTACAGCGATCTGCAGATGGTCTACTTCGCCGACGGTTCCAGCCAGGTAGCAAACGTGGCTAACGCCGTGGGCCAGGGCATCGAGATTGATACCCGTTGGTACCCGGCAGAGAACTTCGAGCTGTACTGGGGCGTGTCTGTCAGCGATAGCGAGATCAAGAGCGTAAGCCAGCAGTTCATCGATGACGGCGGCTGCGAAGACTGCACCGGTAACAAGCTGTGGTTTGACCCAGGCTTTACCTCGGCAGCCATCGCCACCTACCACATCCCGCTGGTGGACAGTCGTGAAATGACCGTCGCCCTGGAACACCAGTACGAAGGTAAGAAGTACTCTGGTGCCGACAACTTCGAAAGCGCCGCAGTGGGCAGCTACAACGTGGTTAACCTGCGCGTGGGCTACGATTCGGGCAGCGCCTGGACCGCCACCGCTTACGTTGAAAACCTGACCGACGAGCTGTTCTACGAGCGCGGCTGGGAAAATGCCGGACGTGACAACACCTATGGCTACGGCCTGGTGAACACCATGGTATGGCCCTCACGCGGTCGTGTCTTCGGTGTGAAGTTCGACTACAGCTTCTAATCTGAAGTTGAACTGAAGAAATAAAGGCCGGGTCGAGAAATCGACCCGGCCTTTTTCTTTTCTGCAGGCTGACCAATCAAGCCGGCGCTATCGTCCTTGTACGGCTCATGCCTTGTACAGCGCCGCTGCACTGGCCAGCAAGGCTGCCACCTGGTCGCGCAGCGCCTGGGGAGCCAGCACTTCCACGTCCGGCCCATACTTCATGATATCCATGGATAACTCGCGAGCGTCGCTGTACGGCACCTTCAGGACGAAGTAGCCATCCAGTTCAACATCGCCCTCCTGGTCCGGATGCCACTGCTCACGTGACACCCACCGGGCCCGCTTTGGGTTAAAACGCAGCACGGCTGTCTGAACGTCGGCGCCTGAGAATATCCCAAAGCCCGAGCCCAGCACCTGGTCCAGGGTCTCGTCCTTGATGTCAGTGGCCGGCTTGTTCAGGACCATGGCTGACTCAATCGCGTCTACAGAAAACGTCCTCAAGGATTTTCTCAGGTGGCACCAGCAGTCCAGGTACCAGTTATCCCGGTAATGCACCATCCGCTGGGGAGACACATCCCGCTCCAGGGTCTCGCCTTCCTGACGCCTGTGGTGGGCAATCCGAAGCCGTCGACGGGACAGCAATGCCGTTGCACAGGTCTGGAAGTGCTTGGGTTCCACCGGACGGGCGCCCTGGCTGAGAACCCGAATATGCCTGGCCAGGTCATCCGGCGATCGATCTCCCTCGGTCAGTATCTGGCGAATCCGGTTCCTTAGCGGCTTCACCTGGGCGCCAAGCAGTCCCGGCTGAAGTGTCTCCAGCAAGGTCTCCATAGTCAGCAGGGCATAAATCTCTTCGGAGCTGAACCACAATCCCGGCAATTGGAAGGTTGCGTGAGCCGGATCACTTTCATCCAGCCTGTATCCGCCCTTTTCCCTGTCCCAGATCAAGGGCATGGACATGCGGTCCCTCAGGTACTCCAGGTCGCGCTTGAAGGTGGCTGGAGAAATCTCCATGTCCTCAAGAAACACTTCACGGGGCACGACCCGTCGCTGTGACAGCAGTTTCTGGATGCGATAAAAGCGCTCGGTTCGATTCATGAGTTCTCCGTTCCCAGTGCGTCTCCCCACAAGGCCTGGGCCTGCGGTCTATACCCCACACGTCTGCCGTGGTGTATCACTCTCCGGACGTCTCCGTTCCGGTGCAATCAGGTGTCGTGTTATCCGGGTCTTCATCCGGAGACGACTTGCCATACTCGGCCCTGAGGTCGATAAGTTCCTGGGCGCTCAGTCGGCTCACCTTGCCTATCCGGCAGGACCTGTCTGCTCCCATGTCGCGAATCAGCAATCTCTCATTTGCCCGGCCACAGATACTTCCCTGGGTGTTAAAGGCGATGGCGTTAGTGGTCTTCAATCCCTGGCAAAAACTCGTCACTTCAACCTTGTAGGGGCAACGCTGGCTAGGTGCCCAGACAATCAACAAGTTATCGCTCAGGGCCTCAAAGTTCCGGACACTCCGGGCAAAAAAGCAGTTACCTCCTGCGGACCAGGTCTTGTCGCCGTCGTTCGTACTGTTATCCGTGGTTGAGGCACAACCGACCATGATCATACTGAACAGGCCCACCATCAGTACCGTAGCCATTCGTTCTGCAGTTCTCATCACAGTTCTCCACTTCAAGAAATCCTTTCCGACTCCCGGAATTCTTCAGCGCGCTTCAGTTCTTCTTCAATATGGCGGCTTTGAGTGGTTGCCGCGTAACGTGCTGGGCGTTCCTCGCTGGTAAATTCCGGCAGGGGAGCGACCTCGCAATCTCCATCAAGCGCATTAAACAGGATAATGGAATAACGCTGCCAGGGGGTAATCCCCACCCGGTGCCCGGTTGCCGGGAATTCACCGTTGGTCAGGCGTTCCATCATGTCACCAAGAATAACGGTGAACTGACCCACGTTGGCTGGGGCATCGCACCATTGGCCGTTTATATCCGTCAATCCCAGGCCTGGCGCGGTCTGGTACATCAAGGTAAAGAATTCAAAGTCAGTGTGGGCGGCGATCCCCACGTTGGAACGATCCGAGGTCACAGCACTGCCAGGGTAATTAAGAAATCGCATGGTGCTCGGTGCTTTTCTTGTGGCCTTGTTGCGGAAATACGCCCGGGGAAGTCCCATGGCCTCGGCCAGGGCCTCAAACAATGCCTCGCTCAATTCACGGGCCGAAAGGTAGTAAATCTCGGCGACGGTTTTAAATCCTGGCAGTCCCGGCCAGAGGTTTGGATAGATCCCCAGGCTCGCAGCCACGCCCTCATCTCCAATCCACTCCATGGGCGGACTCATGTCAAAGGATTCCAGGTGCGCCACGGTGCCGGGCTGATAGGCCGGTTCTTCAAACATGGGGCCCCAACCGGTCCCACCGGCTGACAGCTTGTTTAACGCACAGCGCTTGGCGGGGTCACTGTCATCGAGGCTAAAAAAGCGCTGCATCTGCTCCAGCGTAGCACCGATCAAATCATCTGAAATACAGGTATTGTGTATGTAGAAAAATCCGGTCTCGCGACAGGCTTTGCGAATCTGCGCGATAACTGCGCCCCGGGCCGCCTCACCAGCTTCACCCCCTGCGGATCCGAACAAGGGACCTACATCAATCAGGTGCAGGCGCTGCTTTTCCAGGCGCGCTGAAGGTGCGGCAACATCCAACTCCTGGGTACTGGGCATACCGATTCTCTCTACGAGCCTGTTTCAAAGATCCGGTGATTGATACACCACGCGGCCGTTAAACACCGTCATCAAAACCTGGGTGGCAGCAATATGATCCGCCTGCTGCTGTTCAACCAGCTCCACCAGGTTCTGATCAAGCACCACCAGGTCAGCCAGCTTGCCCACCTCAATGGAACCCACCTTGTCTGACTGTTTCAACATTCGCGCCGCATTGATCGTAAACGCGTCGATGGCCTGTTCAATACTCAACTGCTCAGAGGCGTTGTAGGCCATTCCCTCTGCTGAACGGGTAACCGCTTGTTGCAGGTTCACAAAGGGCCGGGGCTCGCGAGTATCAACAGGGGCGTCACTACCTGCCACAATCATTCCTCCACCGGCGAGCACGCTCTCGGCCGGATACACGTTCTGCATGTAATACAGGTCCGGATCATACATATCGTTGATCGAACCAACCTGTTCAAGGAAAGGAATAACCGACATGTCGTACACCGGGTCAGGCAAGACCCAGGCGAAGGTCATGGCCACATAGACGCCCAGCTCAGCCATGCGCTTCCGGTCATCCGGATGCACCAGTTGTGCATGCGCGATGCTCTGGGTAAGACCGGCTCTATCAGCAGCTTCCTTGTTCTCGGCAAATGCATCAAGAGTGACCCTGACTGCCCGATCACCAATGGCATGGGCATGAACACTGAACCCCGCCTCGGTCATCTGTCTTACGAAGCTGTGAATAAACGCTTCGCTGTGTTCCAGCACGCCCTTGTTGGTCTCGCACTGACTCGGGAAATATCCATGTTCCAGGTTAAACGAAACAGCGGCTGCGTGGCCGCGATATTGATCCGAGCTACGAACGGTACGACACAACTCGCTATTGGTATCCACATAGCCCAGCAAGTCCAGTCGCTGGTTTTCCATATCTACCCTGAACCGGGGTTGCTTGTAGTCATTGAGCACAGCGGCGTTGGGCAGGGTCGGCGGCGTTGCCAGGGGATCTCCCTCGATCACACCATCAACGAATAATTTTACTGATTGCACCGTAATGAGCTCATCACCCGAATACTGTTCCCGGGCCCGGGAGAACTTTTCCACGTATCCAGGGATACGTGCCAGCCCTGCTTCGCTTTGGGAGTTTTCCGGTCGCTCAAACAAGGCGGCGCTAAGCCGGAAAGTCATTTTCCCGCTACGCTCAAGGTCGGCAAATGCCTCCAGTGAATCGGGCTTGAGCGCGGCGTCCTGCACCGAGGTGATTCCATTGGCAGCAAGTTTCTCGGCCACTTTCACCATGAATGACCTGGGCACGTTATCCCCGGCCCCCAACATCACATCAAAGACCGAGGGAGGATTCATCAGTTCCCGTGCACCCTCGTTGACTCCGCCGGTAGGCTCACCCATTGCATCCACTGCCACCAACTGGGCGTAGTCCGCGAATACGCTTTCCAGGGTCGCGGCACTCAGGCCCGCCTGTTCACCCGAAGAGTCAGTAGCCAGTGACAGGCCCAGTGAATTTACCGCTCCATGGTGGCCATCATTGCCATAAAGAATAATCGGCTGCTCACTGGACACGGCATCCAGCGCGGCACGTATGGTCGGGTAGGTCTCGCTGGGCTGATTGCCGCTGGTGAAGTTCCACTGGGGAACCGCCATCCACTGGCCGTCCGGCACAGGAAAACGATCGACACAGTCCTGTAGAAAAGGCACCAACTCATCAAGGCTCATGGGCTGGCTGCGTATGTCGCATATATCGGGCTGAACAATTCCCAGTGCATGGATATGCGCGTCGTGCAGACCGGGCATCACCATCCGACCCTGCAAATCGTAAACCCGGGTCCCATCACCAATGAATTGTGAAATTTCTTCGTCGCTGCCAACCGCAATAATTCGCTTATCCTTGACCGCCACGGCGGCGGCTACCCGCCTCGCGCCATCTACCGTGTAGACATAGCCATTGTTCAAAACAAGATCGGCGACATGTGCGCTGTCCTGGGGCGCTTTCTGACAGCCTGTCGCAAGGATTACCAGGACCAGACTCAAGAGACGATATCGATTCATTGCTGCTTCCACAAAACAAGGGCATGGCGGGACCGGGATGAACCCGGACCGCGTGAGAGAATTTTTGGAACAAGACGATAGATGGATGCCAAATCCGGACTTCTAGCGATAAGGCACCTCCGGTATGTACGCCGGCCTTTGTGCCTCGTGGCTGCGGATTTCATAGGCATACCCCAGGGCGAGTATTTTCCCATCCTCAAATCGGCCTCCGATAAAGGATAGACCCACCGGCAGACCGCTGATCATGCCCATGGGCACCGTCAGGTGCGGATAGCCAGCCACCGCCGGTGCGCCACCCGGGCCACCACTACCCATATCCCCATTTACCGGGTCGATAATCCAGGACGGATCCCAGGTGGGTGCAATCAACCCATCCAGCTGATGCTCGGCCATGACTGCGTCGATACCCTCGGGACCCGCGAGCCGCTGGGAACGTTCCCGCGCGGCCAGGTAGTCGGCATCATCAAGTCCCGCCTGCTCCTGGGCAAGAATGAAAATCTCCTGTCCAAACCTGGGCATGACCGTCTCGGCATTTGCCTCGTTAAAGGCAATCAATTCCTCCAGGCTACTCGCCTGCCCCGGTCGCTGGTGGGATTCCAGGTAGGCGTTCAAGCCAGCCTTGAACTCAACCAGCAAGACCAGGTACTCGTCATCACCCAACTCGTTTTCATTGGGAAGTTCCACCTCGACGATGGTGGCTCCAGACGCTTCCAGCACCTGCCTCGCCCTGGCGAATGTTTTCTCCATTTCCGGACTGCTCACGTATCCGGAGATGACCCCCAGGCGTTTTCCTTCCAGTGCGGTAACCGACAACTGGCCCGGGAAATCAAAATCAAAGTCCGCCGGTATAGCCTGGGTCCCAGGGTCGGATTCATCCCGTCCTGCCATCACCGACATCAACAGAGCGGCATCGTGAACACTGCGGGTCATCGGGCCCGCGGTATCCTGGCTGGCAGAAATCGGCACAATACCGCTGCGACTGACCAGTCCGACCGTGGGTTTAAAACCGACAATGCCGTTGACCGCAGCGGGACAAGTCACCGAGCCATCAGTTTCCGTTCCCAGCGCGGCACTCGCCAGGCCCGCTGCCACGGCGGCGCCGGAGCCCGAACTGGATCCGCAGGCCGATCGGTTAAGCACATGGGGATTAACTGTTTGCCCACCCACCGAACTCCAGCCACTGATGGACCGGGTGGAACGAAAATTCGCCCACTCGCTCAGGTTGGTCTTACCCATTATCACCGCACCAGCTTTTCGCAGGCGGGACAGCACATGAGCATCTTCGGTGACAAGGTTTTTCGCCAGCGCCCGGGACCCAGCAGTGGTTGGCAGTCCCCCCGCCATATCAATGTTGTCTTTTACTACCAGGACTGCGCCCTTTAGCGGCAGTGCTCCTTTGGCCCCATCCACTTTACGGGCCTGGTCCATGGCATCCGGAGCGATGGCGAGCACGGAATTCAGTGCCGGACCCGCCTGATCAATCGCCTTGATGCGATCCAGGTAGGCGGAGGTCAACTCTTCAACCTTCAACTGCCCGGCAGTGACTGCCTGCTGCTGAAAGCGCATGGTCCCGAACAACATATCCTCGGGAAGCGTGTAGTGGGCGAGTGCAACTGACGCAGGCACACAGACCAGAGCCAGACCCAGTTTTCCAAAAACTCTCATAACCTCTCCCCTTGCGGAATCCTCGCCGCCTCACAGCCGGATTGGGTCCGACTTATTTATCGCCGGGAACCCAATCGCTATCAGTAATACTCATCATGGTTATCTCGCCGTAGATGCCGACCTGGTCCTTGATCTTCTGGCTGTCACCGATGAACACGTAGACCATGTCTTCACGTTTTGGATAAATACGAGCAATGACCTGGCTGGCCTTTTCAGAGGTCACGGCATCCATTTCACTGGAGTAGTCATTCACCTTGCTGTCGGGCAAGCCGTAAAACTTCAGAGTCATTATCTGCCCCGCCAGGTCCCTGGCAGTTTCAAATCCCATGGGATAGAGCCCCTGGCGATAGGTCTTGCCCGATTGCAGCGAGGCGGCGTCAAATCCGACCTCACGAACTTTCCTCAGTTGTTCCAGGGCCAGGTCCACTGCTTCTATGGTGGTCTCCGTGGCGGTGTAGGACGCGATGGAAACACTACCGGGCTGGCTTAGCATGGCAAGGCTGGAGCGAGCGCCATAGGTCAGACCCGACTCGATCCGCAGGGCCGTATTAAGCATGGAGGTAAATCGCCCACCAAACAGGGTGTTCACCAACTCGATTGCCACGGCATCAGGGTCGCTTCGGCTGACGCCAACATTGCCTATCCAGAAATACGTCTGGGTCGCACCGGGCTTGTCCACCAGCAGCACCCTGCCCCCGGGAACCCGGGCAGGAGAGGCCACTGGGGCAACGGCCTTGCCGGCAGCCTTCCAGCCACCCAGGGCTTTCTCAATGCGCTTGCGCATGGCCTTGGCCTTGAAATCACCTGCAACAACCAACAGCAATCTATCCGCCACCAGGTTATTGGCCGCATAATCCTTCGCGTCCTTGTAGCTCACCCGCGCCAGGCTGGCTTCACTACCTGTGGAGGAACGCGCGTAGGGATGCTCCCCAAAGACGAAGGCTTCTGCATAGGTGCCGATCAAACCCCTGGCATCTGCGTCCTTCATGGCGGCGATGCCCTGGATAGCCCGGGTCTGTATCTTCTGGAACTCGGCTTCATCCAGCCGTGGCCTGAGCAAGACATCTGCCAGCAGGCCGATCATCAGGTCAGCATCCCGGGACATGAACTCGCCGTTCAAGCCGATAAATTCACTGCCGGCCGAGATATTGAATCGTCCGCCCACCGCGTCCACGGCCTCGGCAAACTGAATAGCATCACGCTCACCTGCGCCCTTTTGCAGCAGTTCGGCAACTAGTGAGGCCACGCCATTCTTGTCGGCGGGTTCACTGACCAGGCCGCCTCGTACCGCCGCACTGAACGACACCAGGGGGACATCACGTTTTTCGAGTAATACCAGGGTAATTCCGTTCTTCAGTTTGACCTGCTGGTAGTCAGGCAGCCGAATACTGTCCCCTGCCAGGGCATTAGCCGAAACCAGGAACATCAGGACGATGGCGGCAATGCTGTTTTGCCAGTTTGCATAGCGTTTCATTCGCCTGCCTCCTGCTCGTTAGCCGTGGGAATCAAAACGCCCACCGTGCTGTTGGACCGTGTGAATACCGTGGAGGAAACCGTCTTGATATCTTCCAGGCTCACCCGGGCAAACTGCTCAGGCACCTCCAGCATCTTGTTGAAGTCTCCGTGGAACACCTCATAGGTACCCAGCAAATCAGCCTTGCCATCGATAGTGGCCAGTTTGCGCCAGAAATTGGCCATTTGAATATTGCGGGCTTTCTCAAGCTCAGTAGCGAGTACCGCTACGCTGGCAACCTTCTCCAACTCCTCGAACAGCACATCCTCAGCGCGCTGGGTATCGCCTCCCGGCGGCAGCATCACAAAAAACCACGCCAGGCCCGGGTCGAATCCTTCATCCTTGAATGAGAAAACACCTACTGCCAACTGCTCCTGCTCAACCATTCGCTGGTGCAGGCGGGATGATGTGCCCTCGCCCAGAACATCCATGGCAAGTGACAGCGCAGGCGTATCGGGGTGGTTTGCCTGGGGAATATGAAAAGCCACAGCCAAAACCGGAGCCTGGGCCGTATCGTTCATGACCAGGCGTCGCTGACCCACCTGCTTGGGCTCTACCGTACGCACCGGCTCCGGCGCAGGCTGGGCAGAAATGGGTCCGAAATATTCTTCGGCCAACTCGAATACCTGCTTGGGCTCTACCGCCCCGACAATCACCAGGGTGGTGTTATTCGGCGCGTAGTAGGTCTGGAAGTACTGCTGCAAGTCTTCCATCTTCCAGTTCTCGATATCCGAGGGCCATCCGATCACCGGGAACTGATAGGGATGTGCGATAAATGCCGTGGCATTGACCTGCTCATGCAACTTTCGAAAGCTCTGGTTATCCACCGAGGAACGTCTTTCTGAATACACCACGCCCCGCTCGCTGTTTACCACCTCTTCGACGAAGGCCAGGTTTTGAAAGCGGTCGCTCTCCAGGTCGAAATTCAATTCCAGCGCCGAGCGCGGCACCCAGTCGGTATACACGGTGACATCGCTGGAGGTGTACGCGTTGTTTGCGCCACCATTAGCTTCCATGATGCGATCAAATTCCCCGGGCTTACGCTTGCTGGTGCCGTTGAACATCATGTGCTCAAAAAAGTGGGACAAACCGGTAATCCCCGGATACTCGTTTCGAGCGCCTGCCCGCACCCAGTGGTACCAGGCAAGGTTGGGGATATCCTGGTCAGGCCAAACGATAACTTTCAGGCCATTTTCCAGTGTTCGACTTTCGATATTTTCCGAGCCGGCAAGCGAATCGGCCGCGTTTACTGAGCCTGCGAACAGCACCAGAAACAGCCAAGGTAAGAAGCGTTCCATGTATCCCCCGGGGTTGTTGTTTTGTCTTTCCCCAAGAGTAGCACCGATGGCTCGAACCAGCACAGTCACCAGCGGCGTTGAATCACTCTACCGGGCAGGCCGGTGCGCAATACCCCTGTAACTGCCTTTCCTGGCATTCCAGGACCTGTTCCACCGGCTGGCAGCGACTGGCTGCATAACGTTGAATTGCCTCCACCCGCGGGCCACCCAGGCCAATCACGGCAATACCGGCAAGACTAACTATTACTGTTTCGATCATGTCCATGGAGAACCCCCTTTTCCAGTGTTGCCACCAACACTACGTCCCACGGAGGCTCACAGGCTGAGCTAGTCCGAAAGAAAGGGAATTCTATGGTTACTTGCGGCGTACCCGCTTCGACCAGCCCAGGTCCTTGAACCCGGAGACCAGGTCAGGGTCCGTATCGTGTACGGTCTTGATATCCGAGACCGTATAGATCGCCTCGGGATCGGCCTCGTGAATCAATTTCACCAGTTCCGGAACCTTGCGCCGCCTGGCCACCACCAGGACAACTTCCACCGGGTAACCGCCGGCGCCACTACCAGTCAGCCGAACCGGCCGATAGCCGTTATCACGCAGGGTTTCGGCCAGCAGGTTTTCACTGTTGCGGGAAATCGCGCGAACCAGCTCCGTTCCGATTGCTGCCCGGGACTCCAGCCAGATCCCCACCCAGTTGCCAGCTGCGAAACCACCGGCATAGGCTACCACCAGGAACCACTGGTCAAGGTGTGCAATCACCCCACCGACGGCGAGTATCCAGATCATGCTCTCAATAAATCCCACCGCCGTAGCCACCATTCGGTGGCCCCGGATCACCATGATAAATCGGAAGGTACCCAGCGAGACATCCACGACACGAGCAAAAAAGATGATCGGGATTAGCCAGTAAGGATTGAGATCTAGCAGGGACATAATTAGCTGCCTGTAACCGGGTTGCGGGAGTTCATAACGACTGATAGCGAAATTCTACTGCAATCCGGTCGATTGTATCGATCTTTGATGGTTGCATATAAAAAGATCGAAGCGCACCATCACGTTTACTCCACATATCAATTACAGCGCTAGATACGCTTACCAGATAACAGCTATGCAACTTGTAATCATCGCTGCAACACTCGGCGTCTTGCTGGTCATTTTCGCCGCATCTCTGGCCCCGCCCCTGCTGGTGGCACTTTGGTACCAGGACGGACTGGCCGGCGATTTCCTGCTGATCCAGGCGATCTGCGCCGCGGTTGGAATCATCCTCTGGCTGTTCAGCGGAAAAGCCGAACACCACATGCGCAACCGCGACGGCTTTGCCATCGCCACGCTCATGTGGGTGGTGGTCAGCCTGCTGGGTTCCCTGCCATTTATCGTCTGCCTGGATATGAGCCTGGCCGATTCGGTCTTTGAATCTGCCTCGGCCTTTACCACCACCGGCGCCACCACCATAGTCGGCCTGGACGCGCTGCCCTTGTCTATTCTGTTTTACCGCGCCGAGTTGCAGTGGCTAGGCGGCATAGGCGTAATCATTTCCGCAATCGCCCTGCTGCCAATGCTAGGCGTGGGTGGGACGCAACTACTCAAGGCCGAGACTCCCGGCCCGGTCAAGGAGAACCAACTCACTCCGCGGATTCGCCGCACTGCCCGGGTGGTCTGGACCCTGTACCTGGTCATCACCGTAGCCTGCGCTTTTTGTTACTGGCTGGCCGGCATGAATCCCTTCGATGCGGTGGCCCACAGTTTCGCCACGGTATCGACTGGTGGATTCTCCACCCACGATGCCAGCCTGGCCTATTTCGACAGTCCAATGATCGAGACCGTCGCGGTGATATTCATGATGGCCGGCGCAATGAACTTCAGCCTGCATTTCCTGGTCTGGCGCAAGCGCGACCTGGGTGCGTACCTGCGCAACGAAGAAGCCAGGGCATTGATCGCCCTGGTGATCGTAACCTCGTTGATTATCGCCTGGGTATTACATGACGATGGACACTACGGCAGCGTCACCCACACCCTGCGTTTCGGTATTTTCCAGGTGGTCTCTGTAGTGACCAGTACCGGCTTTGGCATCAGCGATTTCTCAGTCTGGCCATTGATGCTCCCGATACTGCTAATGTTCATCAGCTTTGTCGGAGGCTGCGCCGGATCCACCGCCGGCGGCATGAAAGTCATACGCCTGGTGGTCCTGGCAAAACAGGCGGGCATAGAGGTGAAGCGGCTGGTGCATCCGAATCTGGTGCGCCCCCTTACCATGGACGGCAAGACCGTTCCCAACAAGATAGTGCAAACCGTTTGGGCTTATTTCGCTATCTATGTCACCGCCTTCGCGGTGTTGATGTTGCTGCTGATGCAAGGCGGCATGGATCAACTCACCGCCTTCAGCGCGGTCACTACCTGTTTGAATAACCTGGGTCCGGGCCTGGGTGAAGTGTCGGCTAATTTCGTCACCGTCACAGCGATACAAAAGTGGATGCTGTCAGGCGCAATGTTGTTGGGCCGGCTGGAAATATTTACTATTTTTGTAATCTTTACACCGGCGTTCTGGAAAGCCTGAGCAACGCCGGCAATTCAAGCAGGCATTGATCCTGTAAACGTTCATCGAAACGGAGTCGTCCATGTATCGGTTACTTCTCATCCTCGCTGCCGCCCTGAGCCTCATGGCCACGTCGCTGTTCGCCGAACCCAGTGCGGATCAGCTGCGCCTGCAGGCACTGTTCGACAAGGACTGGGAATTCCGGCTGGCCGAGTTTCCTACCCTGGC
>CAKZML010000022.1 GCA_937128475.1 uncultured Chromatiales bacterium | reverse complement strand
GGAATATGGCCGATGAGTATTTTGATTTCGACCACGAATACAATTTCCGCGATCGTGATGCCCTGTTGCTGGGGCCCGCCGTCGGCCAAATGGAGGAGAACTTTGAGGAGTTCTGGGCAAGTTCCCTTGCCGTGCCAGTGGAGGACATCCTGGGCAGTTCGGTTCGCGCGCCAACCGATGAGGAGGTAGCGCAACGGGCGAGAGAACTTCATGCCTATGCAGCAGATCCGACCAACTTCGAACCCGAGATTCGCCAGGCGATTGCCGGTATCCCGAAGTACTTTCCCGGCTTGTTAAAGGCGATGTCCTGGGAAGATGTGAGGTTCATTAGTGACGAGCCCGGAAAGAACAGTGGGGAGTCCGGGCTGCAAGGCGGGGGAGAGTCGACCCGCGCGCTAATCGACGCAATCAAGAGCGCCGAAAAGTCTATCCTGATCCAGTCGCCCTACCTGATCCTGCCCAAGGGTGGGATCGAATTGTTCGGGCAACTCGTGGCGCGGGGAATCAGCATTCGCATTTCCACCAACTCCCTGGCATCCACTGACAACATCCCGGCCTTCAGTGGTTACTACAAGCAACGCGATGAATTACTTGAAGCCGGGATAGAACTATTTGAGTTCAAGCCGGAACCTGGAATCCAGGTAGAGTTATTGAAGCGCTACCCGCGACTTGCGGATAAAAAGCCGATCTTTGCCTTGCATGCCAAGAGCATGGTGATCGATGAAAAAATCATCTATATCGGAACCTTCAATCTTGATCCGCGGTCGGCCAACTTGAATACCGAAGTCGGTATCCTGGTGGAAAGTGAGGAACTGGGACGGCAGCTTACCCAGAGTATCGAGCGGGACATTCTTCCAGAGAACAGCTGGCAGTCCACCCTTGATTTCAACCCGGATTCCGAAGTCGGGATGGGCAAGCGATTTCACCTGTTTATCGACAACCTGCTCCCGATGGAGCCCATACTCTAGGCTTCTTGATGCAGCTGGCGCCTGGCCGGCAGGTTTGGTTTTGGGGTTTACAGGCATCATCCCATCCGTTAGTCCCGGGCCAGGAAACACTGGCGCACTCCTTCGAGAAGTGACACCGAGAGGCACGCGGTGCACAGCCCTTATTGACTGTGTCTGAGAAACGGTGATAAATACTCGCCAGACTCGCATGCACCGATCAGTTTGTTCGCGATTTGCGGGTTTGTTGACAATAATAATTTCACAAACATCCAGGGAATATAATAATGAACAACTTAAACAAGATTCTGCCTTTGTGCGTCTTGGCCGCGGCAGCATCTTCTGCTATCCAGGCGAGTGACTTCAGTTACGACTACGTTGGTTTGGCCTATGTGTCAGCCGAGGTTGATGACGTCAATATCGACGGAAATGGCTTGGCACTGGAAGGATCGTTCAGTCTTGCCGATAACTACCATTTGGTGGCTCACTATACAGATATCGGCTTTGACTATGATATCGACGGAAAGACCTTTGACTTTGGCCTCGGCTATAACCGGGCGATTAGCGACACTGTGGACGTGGTTGCCTCTATTTCCTATGTTTCAGTTGAACTGAGCGAACCCACTTTTGGGTCGGTTGATGACAATGGCTACGGTTTGTACCTGGGCCTGCGTGGCATGGTTGCCGACAAGGTGGAACTGTTTGGTGGTCTGAATTATGTCGATCTTAGTGACTCAGGTAATGACACGACCTATTCGCTGGGAGCCGGGTTTGACGTTACGGATCAAATTCAGATCGGTGCCGGACTCACCAATAACTCTGACGGCAATACATACAACATCGGCGTTCGTTTTTACTTCGGTAAATAAATCCCCGATGAGGCTATTTCATTCATGAGTTGTCATGGATGATGCTCTCAGGAAAAAGCCCCGCTGGTCGGGGCTTTTTTTTGACCAGAATCTTGGTGTTGAATTCACATTCTTATGCTGGTGTCAGCCACTCAATAATTTTCCTGGTCACTTCCGGGCGGCTTAGCAACGCCATGTGATTCATCCGGTAGGTGATCCATTGGTGATCACTGTCGAATGCGATCGCCTTGTGCGCTTCGCCATGGCGGCCCAGTGCGCTGTTCACCGGTACCAGGCCATCGCCAATTAAACGGTCTGCCAGGGGGCCGCGCTTTTCAGCAGTGGTTGCCGCCACGCAGAAACATGTGACGCTATCTGGTAACGGAACTGCCTTGCGTTGGTCCTTGGCCAAATCGAATCGATCAGTGCCCTGCCAGTCTTCATCCAGAATGTTTCCGAAGCGCAAATCGGTTATCCCGGCGCTGCGGATTTTCCCCAGGGCATTAAAAGGCCGGGTGAAAGGTGTGCTTCCCATCAGCGCATCCACCCAGTTGCCTACTTTCTCCAGGGGCGCCCCATGGTGGGGGGTGCCCAGGAAAATGATGTTCTTGAGAAGGGACGGCCAGGCCATGTCCTGCTCTTTGGCGTAGTAAATTGCACTGCGTATCACCAGGCCTCCCATGCTGTGGGCGACAACAGTCAACTCTTCAATTGTGGTTGGCCAGTGGGGCAAAAGTTGCTCGAGTTGCTTGGCAAGTTCCCGTCCGTTTTGGGAAATATGCATTCCCGAGTTGTAGCGTAAATAGATAGGGGTATAGCCCAGCGTAGAGGCCAGCGCCTGTGCATGGTCGGTGCCGGGTGTCTTCTGGCTTGCAGACCACTGCAGATCGCTCATGCAAAGACCGTGCATCATCAAAGCAATTTTTCCCGTGGCCCCGGGAAGCGACCGGATGGAATCCGGGTTCAGCGGATGGCCCTGGTGACGCAGGCTCATGGGAATGGCGAATGGATTGTCGTTAGCCAAAAGCCGGTCACCCATTACGCCATTCAGGGCAGCCAGAACCGCTTCGCGTCGGGGAGTCTCCGGTTTGTCGCCCTCGAACAGGTCAAACAGCGGTTGCAGTGTCCCCAGTGTTATATCAACGCCCTTGCCCAGTATTCGGGTCGCCATGCGGACACTGCTGTACACAATACCGGTAATGCCCCGGGTTCTGCCTTCCTCAACGGCGCCAGGCAGACCTATCGTAGCCAGTACCGACAGGTGGACACCTTCAGTGATGCCGGTAACCCCCTCGGTCGCCTGGGAGGCTAACTGGGCGAGTCCCCGCATATCCGAGGCGCGCAGGTGG
>CAKZML010000021.1 GCA_937128475.1 uncultured Chromatiales bacterium | reverse complement strand
GAGAATGGTCAAAAAGCACCCACTTAATGTGATCTATTAACTAACGTAATTACAACTACTTATGCCTTCTTGCTAAAGTGCTTTGGTCTGCAATCCACCATTTTCCGTTATTTCAGCGCTGCTCAGGTCCTGCCTCAGTTGGTATGCACGTCAGATCGCCTGTCTTCCATCGCACTCAACTGCACCGGTAACTTCAACTGATATCCTCGCGCGCACTAAATTGCACGCGGTATTCATTCATCAGCAACCCGAACTGAAACCCGTCACCACGGCGCAATGACGCCGCAATCATCCACCTGGTCGATTCCTGGCGTGAAATCTGTGAATGATCCCGGGTGTTTCCCCTGAAGCCTGAACGCTGGGAAACCCCCGTTTCGACCAAATCACCAATATTTCAGCCTCCGACCTCAATCAACGAGTACCTGTGTAAATGGCCGCCAGTCGCCCAAAAAGCTCCTGACTGGAAAACCGTTTTTAGGTTTTGGAGGCCTCAGGAATTCGCACTCGCGCTCAAATGCGGGCCATTTCATATAAATGGCCTCCAGTGATGCGGATAAACATGGCCCGAGACTAAAAATGCCGCTTGCCGGGAATCTAACGAAAGCTTGAATAGCCGTTTTTCGTCGAATTTAACGGCTATAAGCAGCAATTCGAGATATTTTCCTGGCTTTCACCTGATTTCATAATGTGGCATGAAATGCCCTGGGCCGAATCCTGGCTGGAAATGAAATGCTTGTGTGCAGTGCAGCGATTTTGCGGTAGCATCGATTAAATGCCTGCAATTAATTAGGCCGAAATTGAACGAGGATCCTTATGGAGCAACTCACCGGTATTGACGCTTCGTTCGTCTATCTGGAAACCGCCAGATCACCTATGCATATTGGTGGTGTTATTGTCTGCAAGGCACCCCCAGGCGGATTTAATTTTGATGATTACTATCGCCTGATCCAATCGAGATTGGCGAAATCCAAGGTGTTTCGCCGGCGTTTAGTCAGCGTTCCCATGGGTCTTGATGCGCCCTACTGGATTGAGGATCCCAACTTCAACCTGGATTCCCATGTGCATCACATGGCGCTTCCGGCGCCTGGCAGCTGGGAAGAATTACGCAAGCTTGCACAGCATATCTTTGCCATTCCCCTGGATTTGCGGCGTCCGCTTTGGTCGCTGACTTTCGTAGAGGGACTGGATACGATCCCGACCTTACCCAAGGGAACGTTCGCCTTGATTCACAAGGTGCACCATTCGTCTGTGGACGGAATGGGTGGCGTGGACCTGATTTCAAGCCTGTTCGACTTGACTCGTGACTGGGACGTCGAGGTTGAGGAAGACAACTGGATGCCCGATATGGAGCCCAGTAACGTCACCTTATTATCTAATGCATACATGCACTTACTGGCTAAACCTAAACTGGCGGTAAAGACTGTGCAGTCTGCTGTTTCTGGTCTGTGGAGCGTGGGTAAAGACGTGTTGGTGGAAAAACAGGCTCCGCCCACGGTGCCGTTTCGTGGCCCGAAAACCCGCTTCAATGTACCTATCAGTGCCCAGCGTCGATTCGGGGGCGTGTGGTTGCCCCTGGATCAAGTCAGGGCCACTAAGGATCGCATCCCCAATGTGACCGTTAATGACCTGGTCCTGGGTATCTGCTCCGGTGCGTTACGACGATATCTGCTCAAGCGTGGTGAGTTGCCAGATAACACCCTGACAGCCATGGCGCCTATCTCGGTTCGGGACGCCACATCTGAGGGTGGAAACCAGGTTTCGGCGATGCTCGTGCCCCTGGCTACGCACATAGAAGATCCGCTGGAGCGAATGGCTTCATTAAGAGAATACACCCAGCGTAGCAAGGTCAGGGCCCAGGCAATCGGCGCCACGACCCTGATGGACGCGGCAAAGGTTGTACCGTTCACACTGGGTATTGCGGCGTCGCGTTTGTACAGCCGCATGGAAATTGCCAAGTACGTACGGCCGGTATTTAACCTGGTGATTACCAATGTTCCCGGACCTCGCCAGAAGCTGTATTTCGGTGGCGGAGAACTGGTGGGCAGCCTGGGAATGGCGCCAATCATCGATGGCCTGGGCCTGATGATTGTGGTGACCAGTTACCAGGATTACCTGACGATTTCAGTCACCTCTTGCCCCGAGATTTTGCCGGATGTGCAGTTCTTTGAATCCTGCCTGATTGATTCCTTTAAAGAATTACGTGAGGCGGCTAAAAAACTTCCCAAGACAGCGACGCGAAAGAAAGCGACCCAAAAGAAAGCGGCAAGTAAGAAAGCAGTTCGCAAGGTAAAAGCCGACAAGGCAGCTGTTAAGCCGCGGGCCAGGAAAAAACTGGCCACGAAGAAAGCGCCAGTTCGCAAGCCGGCAAAAAAAGCCGGTGAGAACGTATGAGCGCCACCCAGGTAGACGTGGCACGCCCTTCCCTGCTTTCCCAAGCCCTGGAATTCAGGGTATTCGGCGAGGCGTACACCTCGCTGTGGACTTATCCGCTACTTCAAAAAGCCCCGCGTGGTGACGGCCAGCCGGTGCTGGTGTTGCCGGGCTTCATGGCCGGCGGTGCGTCAACGTACATGTTGCGGCACTTTTTGAAGTCACTGGGCTACCGGGCGCATTGCTGGAA
>CAKZML010000020.1 GCA_937128475.1 uncultured Chromatiales bacterium | reverse complement strand
ACCTTGGCCCATTTCACCGCTTCGAAGCCCACACCGACAATCGCAAAACCCACGATGGCGCCGACGATGGAATGGGTAGTGGATACAGGCCAACCGTTACGTGAGGCCAGCAACAGCCAGGTGCCCGCGGCCAGCAACGCAGCGAGCATACCCAGCACCAGGATCTCCGGCCCATGCGCTATAGAATTCGGTATATTCGGGTCGTTAGCCAGCAGGCTTGAGTCAATGATCCCCTTGCGTATGGTGGAGGTCACTGCCCCACCGGCCAGGACGGCGCCGGCAAACTCAAATATCGCCGCAACAAACAGGGCCTGCTTGACGGTAATGGCTTTGGAACCCACCGAGGTGGCCATGGCATTGGCCACGTCATTGGCGCCGATACCCCAGGCCATAAACAAACCAAACACGCCGGCCAATACGAGGTAATACCCCCCGCCAGGCATCAAGAAATTGAATTCCATCGGAATAACCTTTCGTTAGCTTCTATTCGTTAGCGTCTAGTGGGAAAGAACCAGTTCGAGCCGATGACCGACTGACTCGGCCCGGTCCGCAACATCACCCGTGAGTTCCAGCAAGCGATACAGGAACATCACATCCACTGGCTTCAGATCGTCTTCAATGGCAAAAATCTTGCTCCGCAATTTAGCCTGGAGATCATCAGTATCATTCTCGATCTCATCCAACTCGGCCACGATCGATTCGACCAGCTCAGCCTCGGCTCCGCGGAAACCTGTTTCAAACAGCTCATCAAGTTCACGAATGCTCTTGCGGGCTTTCTTGGCGGCATCCACATTGCGGGAGACATAGGCCAGGAAGTCTTCCTGAATTTCCGGCGGCAGCTTGATCTTGCGACCCAGCACCAATCCCGACACGTCTTTCGCGCGGTTGGCGATCTTGTCCTGGTAGGCGAGCAACTCGAGTAGATCTTCCCGGGGAACCGGGAGGTAAAGATTCTTGGGAAGATTGGAGCGGACCGTACTCTTGAGATCGTCGGCCTGTTGTTCGAGGGTGACGATTTCAGCTCTGACCGACGCCGCCTTCTCCCAGTCTTCCTTCACCACCGCCTTGAAAAACGGATTGAGTTTCTTGGCCGCCTGGAAACAGGTTTCCATATGTTCCTGGATCGGATCAATCGGCGAGGTGCCGAATATCTTGCTGAAATAGCTGGTCATACTGCCTCTCCCTAATAGGCCGCCAACTTTAACGAAATACCGCCACTCAAACAATCAGGAACACTCCCTGATCCGCTTCGGTGGCAGTTTCTCCATAAACCGGCCAAACTAGCCCCGGAATTCCACGATTCAGCACTAAAACGACTTTTAAATTAACCGGTTACAGAAAATGAAGAACTTCTCATCCGAACACCAGGTACGCTGGGACAACCTGGATGCCAATGGCCATATGCGAAATAGCGCCTACCTGGACCTGTCTGTACAGGCGCGTTTCGAGTTTTTCGCCGCTGGAGGGTTCACACCGGCAGAATTTGATCTTCACGGCGTCGGGCCCGTAGTGCTCTCGGAAACACTGACCTATAAAAAAGAATGCTTCCTGATGGAAACCTTGCGTATCCAGGTCCGCATCACCCACATCAAGGAAGACGGATCGCGCTTCAGCCTCGTCACCGACATCTACAAGCCCGACGGGGAACTGGCCGCCACGGTGAGCGTGGATGCAGCCGTGTTCCATCTTGCCACGCGGCGCATCGGCCCCGCCCCGGAATCCATGCTTGAAATCCTCAACAGCAGCCTGGTAGCTGCAGACTGAGAAAACCTTGCATCCACATAGCAAGCCCCCGCGAAATCAGATACGCTTTATCGTTTCACCCAAACTGGATAGGTTTCTCATGTTAAGAAGAAATACCGTGCTGGCTCTGACCAGCCTGGCAGCACTTGGCTTGCTGAGTGCGTGCTCCCACGAGGAAAGCGCCCCGGCCGCTGCCGCCGCTCCCGTGACCGAACTGGACAAAACCATGTACGCCCTGGGCCTGGCCCTGGGTAATGACCTGGGTCGCCTTGAGCTGACCGAGGGCGAAGTGGATATGGTTTCCCTGGGACTTAAAGACGGAATCCTTGGCAATGAAGCCCAGGTGGACGCCGAAGAGTACACCCAGAAACTGAACGAACTGGCCCGGGAACGTATGACCGCCGCCGTGAATCGCGAGCGTGAAGCAAGCACCGCTTACATCGCCACACAGGCCGCCCTTGAAGGCGCGACCCAGTCCGAAACAGGCGTTGTTTACATCGAGCAGGTAGCCGGCGAAGGCGCCCAGCCTGGTGCAACCGATTCGGTCACCGTGCACTACACCGGCACCCTGAGCGACGGCACCGTGTTCGATAGCTCAGTGGAGCGTGGCGAGCCCGCTACCTTCCCGCTTAATCGGGTAATCCCCTGCTGGACCGAAGGCCTGCAAAACATGCATGTTGGCGCCAAGGCTACCCTGGTATGCCCGCCTGACACCGCCTATGGCGATCGTGGCTCACCGCCCACAATCCCGCCGGCTGCCGTTCTGAAGTTCGAGGTTGAACTGCTGGATATCCAGGCCGCCCCGGAAGTAACAGAAGAGCCAGCCTCTTAATCATGCTTTCTGGCCCGGGCCACTCCGCTGAGGAGTGGCCCGCTGCGCCACCCCCGCACCTCCCCCTGCAGGGCCGCGAAATTCCCCACATCGTGCTAGACTCAGCTTCAAATAAAGCCAGGCAGGATACTTGGTAGAAGCTGTGAATAAGCTGATCAGGGAATTAAGAAGACGTAAGGTCTTTCGCTCCACCGGTATTTATATTACTGGCGGGCTGATATTTATCGAGGCGGCCAACAATATCCTGCCGGCCTTCGATGGCCCCGAATGGCTGTTTAAAGTAATCACCTATGCGGTGATCGCCGGCCTCCCCATCAGCATTGCGGTAGCCTGGCATTTCGACTTCACCGCCGAAGGCATACTCTCCGACGAGGAGGTAGCCAAGCGGGAGGAAATCCGCCCCGCCGAATTGGGCTCGAGGAAAAAGGACTTCGCCGTCATCGGCTTGCTTGCGGTGGCGCTGAGCTTCTCGCTATTCATGAACTTCACCCGCCAGGGCGGATCCGAAGTCGACGAGATCCCTGATCCGGTCTCCATCCTGATCGCCAATTTCGACAATGCCACCGGGGAGTCAATCTTCTCCGGCACCCTGGAGCAGTCCCTGGCCCTGGGACTCGAAGGTGCGCCCTTCATCACCTCCTTCTCACGGGACACCGCCCTGCAGTTAGCCGAAAAACTAAAGCCCGGTAGCACCCTGGACGGCCCGTCTTCCCAACTGGTTGCCGTGCGAGAAGGCATCAAGCTGGTGCTCCTGGGTTACATCAAGCCGGATGGGACCAGCTACCTTTTAGGCGTATCCGCGTTAAACACTGAAACCAACGAGGAAGTGGCCAACAGCGAGGTGAAAGCCAAGGACCGGGCCGGCGTGCTCTCTGCCATCGGCGAACTGGCTACCGATGTTCGCAAAGAGTTGGGTGACGTAAGCGCCGACGGCATTGACGATGCGCGGGAGACCTTCACCGCCGGAAGCCTGGAAGCCGCCCAGCTTTACCTGGAAGGCAAGGATCTCAGCAACCACGGCAATGACGAACTAGCTATCGAAAAATACAAGCTGGCGATCGAGATCGACCCGAAATTTGGCCGCGTCTATGCCGGCTGGGCAAATTCAGCCGACCGCCTGGGCCAGAAGGACGAATCCCAGGAGGCCTGGGACAAGGCACTGGAATTGCTGGACTCCATGACGGAGCGCGAGAAATACCGCACCCTGGGCAACTATTACCTGAGCACCACAGGCAATTTCACGAAAGCCATCGAAAGCTACAATCAACTGCTGGCAAGATTCCCCGCCGATGACGCCAGTTACAACAACCTGGCTGTGGCGTATTTCTACAACCTGCAATTCCCCGAGGCCATGGAAGCCGGTCGCAAGGCGCTTTCCATTTATCCAAAGATTTCCATGTACCGGGGAAATTACGCCCTGTATTCCATGTACGCGGGAGATTTCACCGCATCCATCGAGATCGCTGACAGCCTGATCGCGGATGATCCGGACTTCTATCTGCCTTTCCTGGCCAGGGCAGTCAGCCTGGCCATGAAGGATACTACCGACAAGGCAGATGCCGACTACCAGGCAATGGCCGCACTGAATGCGCAAAGCGCTTCTATCGCAGCGCTTGGCAGGGCCGACCTGCTGCTTTACCAGGGTAAGGCCGGTGAGGCCATCGCACTGCTGGACGGGTCCATCGAGTCCGACCTGGCAGCAAAATACCGATACCTGGCGATAAACAAATTAATTACCCGGGCACGGGCACAGAAACTGATGGGGAACAAGGGCGGCGCCACGGCGAGCCTTGAAAAGGCCCTGGAACTCAGCCCCTCGGCAGCCCAGCGCGCGTTGATCGGATTGGAATTCGTGGAGGCAGGCAATTACACCAAGGCAGATAATGTCACCCAGCCCCTGAAGCACATGTTGCAGGCCCAGGCTCGCTCATGGTGGAGCATCGTCCATGGAGAGAGCCTGCTTGCCCAGGGAGAAATCGTCCCGGCGGTGGATGAGTTAAACAATGCCATCGGGCTGGCCGACCTGTGGCGGGCACGACTTGCCAAGGGCAAGGCGTACCTTAAAGCCGACTATTACGCCGAAGCATTGGCCGACTTCGAGGCCTGCCTGGAACGCCGGGGTGAAGCCACGGCGATATTGCTGGATGACCAGCCTTCGATAAATTATGTCCCGGAACTGTACTACTGGATGGCCCAGGCCCAGTGGGGTCTTGGCATGAAAGAAGCGGCAACCAGCAGCATGGAAATCTTTCTCGCCCACCGTGCGGGACTGACCGACCCCATGACCGAAGACGGCCGCAAGCGGCTGGCCCAGCCCTGATCCAAGCCTGATGATGAAAAGCGTGAGAGCGTTGAAGCTCCGCCGTGTAGCTGTGTGCGTGACAGTGGGGTAAACGACTCTTCTAACGGTATGGGGATATCTACTCCCTCACC
>CAKZML010000019.1 GCA_937128475.1 uncultured Chromatiales bacterium | reverse complement strand
ACGGACCCTCTCCGCCACCGATTCACGTTGCTCGGGCGGCTGGGATTCGAGCACCTCAAACTTCTCGGGGTTTTGATGCAGCCGGCACAGGGCGTCGTCAGACCACTGGTAGAACCCGACAAGCCCGGCCTCTTCCATGGGCAGCATCCTGGCGATGCATTCCTGGAACCCCGGTCCCGTCTCGTTGGTGCTTGCGCAGGAGGGCTCCACCCGGGCTTGAGCATCGCACTGCAACTCCCGCTTGGCCATCTCCTCTCGCACTTCCTGGAGGGGCGGCGTCTTGTCGCCCTCCTCGATCGCGCCCTCAGCCGAATAACCGTAAAACTCCGGATGCGCCACGGCCCGACACAAGCGGTCATCGGGCCATTGCCCGACCTTTTCAAAGTCATAGAAAAGCATGATGGGCAGCGCAACCGGCAACATGACAATGCTCAAGGGAATCAATACCGAATACACGGCAATCCCCAATGCGGCGTCCCTCGCGACATGCTCCTCGAGGGAGCGCAGCTCACGAACATCGGCAATAGGAACGGTCTTTCCATCCTTGCCATGGATAGCCTCTGCGTCCACCGAGGCAACCGTGAGCAATACGATCGAGTCATCCCTGAGGGTCAAGACGAGATCGTCGCCCTCGAAAACGCGGTGCCGAACCAAACCCGGCACGGGCTCAGACAGGGTATATCGGTAAGTAGGTTCCGCGGTGGTCGCACAGCCGGACAAGACGCACAGCACCAGTGACGCTAACAACACCAGCCCCTGGTTCAACCCAGCGATCTTTCCAGGTAATTGCAGACGTCTGATGAGACACCTCCAGGAGCAAACTCACCGATCCCCACATCGAGACCATTCGCGGGGTAACTATGCGCCGGAAATCTCGCCAACGGCAAGGAAAACACCGCTGCCCCCGTAGCGTGCACTCCGTGCACCGATCCACAACGGTGCGTGGAACGCACCCTACGCAACCCCATCCTTGTAGGGTGCACTCCGTGCACCATCAAAACGGTGCGTAAAACGCACCCTACGCAATATCACCGTTGCCACATGGTGCGTGGAACGCACCCTACCCAAACCCTCGACAATCCCCCTCAAATGCCTTATTGCTTACAGAACAATAAATAAGCAGCACTGCCGGCGCGCACCGGCACCACATGGAGGGGAGCAAGATGGTGAAATTTCACCAAGTGAACGACTGGATGAAACTGATCGGCAACCTGGGGGTGTTCCTGGGGTTGCTGCTGGTGGCCGCGCAAATGTATCAAAGCAACAACATCGCCCGGGCCGAGCAAGAGGCCGAGGCATCAAAGGCCTACCAGGACCTGGAAATCGCGATGCTGGGCGAACACGGCGCCGCCGCCTGGGTGAAGTCATTGATGGACCCGGCCTCGATGACCCTGGAAGAGATCAAGATCGTCGATTCATACCTGGTCAATGCACTGAATTTCCTTCGCCGGACCGATACCCGGGAAAAAGCGGGACTGGAACCGGAGGGTGCGTTCGAGGCGGAGATCAAGAGCTCGTCCGCCTTTTTCTTCGGCAGCGCCTTCGCCCGGATTTGGTACCAGAACGAAAAAGAGCATCACGCCGACAATCCCGACCTGATCCGTTACATGGACCAGGCCCTGGCGAACCACGAAGAAGACCACACGGCAAAATGGATGCTGCGCATCCAGCGGGATATCCGGCTGCTACCGCCGATAACCATGGAGGATCTGAAGAATTAAGGGGACAGG
>CAKZML010000018.1 GCA_937128475.1 uncultured Chromatiales bacterium | reverse complement strand
GTTCAAGTATCGGGTGAGAGTTCACGACGGACTGGCCAGATGTGGCGGCAGCCTAGCTGACTTTGTTCGCGAAGGGTCGATCTTTGCTTCTTCGGTCGATCCTCGGAACGTGTGCCCAGCCATCCAACCACTGAATAAACGCAGTTGAGCTGATGGGCTTGCTGATGTGATATCCCTGAACCTGCTGACAACCGGCATCAGCCAGGTATTGCATTGTCTGGGAATCCTCCACGCCCTCGGCCACTACATCCAGGTTCATGTTCTGGGCCAGTTGCAGAGTGGTCCTGACGATGGCCTGATTCTGGCTGTCTGAACACAATGTCATGATAAAGGACTTGTCGATCTTCAGTTCCTGCAGCGGAATATTCTTGAGCTGGGCCAGCGACGACTGACCTGTTCCGAAGTCATCCATAGAAATCCGAACCCCGATATCCCTCAGACATTCAAGTACGAATACTGCTTTTTCCACCTTCTGCATCACCGTGCTCTCGGTAACCTCAAGAGTCAGCCGGTGAGCCGGTACTTGATATTCCTTCAGCAGTTGCGAAACAAAATAAGGAAGATAGTCATTCAGCAGATCCTTTGCCGAGACATTCACCGACACCTGCAACTCATGACCGGCACTTTGCCACTTGCGGCAATCGGCGATTGCCCGGCCCATTACATAGCGTGTCAGGTACTGGATCGTACCCGCCTCCTCCGCGGCAGGGATGAATTCATCCGGTGACAGGAACCCGTATTCGGGATGCTGCCAGCGAACCAGCGCCTCCGCGCCATGGACCGAACCCGAGTCCAGAGCCACCTTGGGCTGGTAATACACGAGCAACTCATTCTTCTGTATCGCGCCGCGAAGATCGTGAACGATGCGCAACTGGCGCTCGTAGTGCTCCTCGCGACCTGGCTCGAAAACAGCTATCGACTCGTTGCCGGAGCGTGCCTCGCTGCGGGCAATCATCGCATTACGCAACAGCCGCGATGCATCCCGGCCATGCTTCGGGTATATCGAAATTCCAATTTCAGTCTGCAGGGAGATATTGACGTTACCAAGCATGACTCCGGAGTTAAGCCTGGCTTCAACTTTCTCGGCATTGGCCTGGGCCCGCTCGTAGCCCGCGCCAGCCAGGACAATAACAAAATCACTGGAGCCCACGTGGCCGATATAGTCCTGTTCACCCAGGTCTAACTGCAATTGCCTGGCCGCCATTTGAATCAATTGATCTGATGCGCTGTGGCCAATTGTCGTGGAAATCTTGCTCATTCGGGACAGGCGAACTGCCAGCACGGAGAATTCCTGACCTGCGTCCGCGGCGATTCCCTCCGAAAGCAGCTTGATGATCTTGTCCCGGTTGGGTAGATCAGTAAGCGAGTCATGCATCATCTGGTGGTAGATTCGGCTTTCACGTTCAGCGATCGCTGTGCCCATCGCGTTGAAGCTTGAAGCAAGTTCGCCAAATTCATCATTGGAGGCGACGTTTACCGCCGCGTGGTATTGCCCCGAACTCATCTTTCTCGCGGCATCAGTAAGCATTCTCAGTGGTCTGGCGATACCACCAGACACCCAGGCCGCCGCCATCGCCACCATGCTTAGCAGGAAGAAGGCAAAAATCCACAATCCGTTTCTGGCCTGGACATAGGGCGCCATGGCCTCATCCATCGACCTCATCAACACCAGTTGCACGCTGTCATCACCAGCTAGCAGCGGAGCCCCAAGGGCCAGTTGCTCCACTCCAACGTGAGTGATCGTATGAACACTTTTCATCGGCTCCACGATAGAGAACAGGGTTGATTCAGCCTGCTTACCGAGATCGTCGAGTGAGGTGCTTGAGGCAAGTATCGTTTGATGTTCAATATCAACCAGCACCACACCCAGGCCGGTAAGCCCGGCGATGCGTTCAACCACCGCCTGGTCAATCGTGAAGCCCGCCACAATCCAGCCCACCGTAACCGGCGCTCTGAGCGGGACAACAAACGCCTGGTATACCGATGAGCCTGCAGTAGCAATGATCTTTCGAGATTGAGAATTTCCATCACCGACCAGGCTGGCAAAATCCGTCTGCCAATGCCGGACACTGTCATCAGTACTCGCGACGACCCTGCCATCCACGTCCAGCAGCATGGCCACACTGGCGCCCACTCGAAGGCTGTGATTCCGAAGTACCGAGCGAATGGTCTCCTCATCACGGGTAACCGCGGCCTCCTTGAGTCCAAAATCCGCTGCCAGCACTTCCACGCTGATCTTTAATTGCTCACTGCGGCTGGACAGGTATTCATCGACAACTTCCGCACCGATCTGCAAGGAATTACGCGCCCGCTGGTCCACATCAGTCTCTACTGTCTGCATCACGGCAAACAGCATGACCAACTGGCCAACTACCAGCGGCGCAATTCCCAGCGCGAGTAGCTTCTGACGAAAATTAGTACCAAGACCCATTCAGTTCAGCCCTTTAAGCAAACCAATGCGGCGCGTTTTGATGTCTTTAAATAAGGTCTAAAACACGCCCATGTAATTGAATAATATTTATATTCTGTTAAACGGAGTGTGTTCTGAATCACGCTTTTCCCGGTTC
>CAKZML010000017.1 GCA_937128475.1 uncultured Chromatiales bacterium | reverse complement strand
CCAGGTGGTGGGTCAGGTGGCGTTTCTGGCTTGGAAAACGATTCCACTCCGGCTGTGCTCAGCGCAAGCGGAGCAGGCTATACGATTAACGGTGGCGATGACCTGGTCCGCATGACAGGCGATAACTGGAGCCTGAGCGGTACTGAGGTTGGCAACCTGAGTGCCACCCGTGGCACGGGTCGTGGTGTTGACCTGGGTGGCGATGACGAGACAGGCATTCGTTGGGGTCGCTGGGAAAGCGGTCGCGTAAACCTGCGTAGCGATAGCGTTGAGGCTGAAAACATCAGCCTGGGCGATGGTGGTATGCACTGGATCGCCAGCGATGACCTCAACTCCCATGTGGCACTGCCTTCCACCGGTTCAGTTAGCTTCGAGCTTTATGGTTCCACCTCACCCACCAGTAATACAGGGGAAGTAGGGGTGCTTGGATCAGCAGAACTCACAGCACACTTCGATACCAGCACGGTAGACGCCAGTCTTGGATTGACTATGCCAGGCGCAGAGTCAGGCGCCACCGAGCAGTGGGCTGCCAGTGCAACAGGTCTGGAATTGAACGCAGCAAGCGCTAGCTTTGATGGTGCTTTCGATACGGTCACTGTGACCACCGAAAGTGGCGTAACTGAAGGCGAGGGCTGGCTTAGCGGTTTCTTCACAGGCGATAGCACTGGAGAGATTAATGGTGCGGGCCTGGGTTACTCCTTGAGCGACGGAGACGACAGAACAGTTTCCGGTACCGCTGCGTTCCGCGTGGCTGAGCAAGACCCGCCGCCTGTTCCCTGAAAAACTCTGCCCCGTTAGGCAGTCCGAGAACAAACCCCCATTAAAAAACACCCGGCTCATGGCCGGGTGTTTTGTATCGTGTGTGGTTTCTCCGGGGAGAGAATGAGGTCAGAGGTGCAGTGCCCTTAATTCGGGTTCCTGGATACTTGCCGCCCAGATCTCATCGAAATCCGCCAGGTAATGGGTGGCAACTGCCGGGCTGTACGTGTCTGCTATTCCATCCCAGCGGGATGCGTCCAGCCGATAGGAGATCGCAAAATTATCGCTGATGATATAAGCCTCACGATGGTCCTTGAAGTCCTTGTGGACATTCCGGAATTCAACGTAGCTGTTCAGCCTGCGTCCCAAGGTTATGAGTTTGTGGCCGTCTTTTACCGCACGTTGCGGATTGGCCACCAGTACGCGAATTCGTGCATAGGCCCGGGACAATACCAGGCGCTTCACAATTTCGATAAAGGAATTCTGATCGTAGATGGAGGGTTCCAGGTCCTGGGTGAAAATCACCAGTGATTTGCTGGCCAGTCGGGCAATTTCTTCAGTTGCCACGCGAACGTCATCGTGCCCCGTGACTACGCGTCGGGCGTTTTCCAATGACTTATTCTGTTCGTTGCTCACCATAATTAATCGTCTGACGCATTTTCAAGTGAGGAATCCCGGCTTCCTGGAACTCATCACCTTCGACTACAAAGTCGAATCGCTGGTAAAAGGCCATTGCGTGGGACTGTGCGTGAAGATAAACCTCATGCAGGCCCCGCGATTTGGCTGCCTCGACAAGGGCAGTGAGGATTTCGCCTCCGATTCCCTTGCCACGGTATTCAGTTAATACCGCCATCCTCCCAATCTTACCGTCAGGCATCAGGCGACCAGTGCCAACTGCGTCACGTTTTGCACCAATAAGCACTTCTGCCAGGACATGGGTGCATTCCTGGTCTTTTCCGTCCCACTCCAGATCGGCAGGAACACCCTGTTCCAGCACGAAAACCGTTTTCCTGATGGAATGTATGAGTTCCTCGTCTTCGGGCCACACAGCCTGTCTCACGGCTAACGAGGGAAGTGCTTGCTTACTCATTATCCAACTCCAGTTCTCCAGCATTTACCAGGTCGGTGACCAGCTTTGCCGCCTTGGGAGAATTACGCAGGGTAAGGCCATCCAGATTCAGCTCACGCTGGCTGCAAAGGTCCCTGGCCAGTGGGGCCAGTTCCGGGTCAAGGTGTATCGAGCGCCCGTCGATGAATAGCACGACCTGGTCGTCACCTTGCCAGTGGGCCCACAGGGCCATGCCGTGACGTCTTGGCACCAGGCCTTTTTCAAGCAGCGCTATTAATTGCGAGGGGGTGATGCTTTCTTCGTTGGGCAGAGGCTGCAGCCAGGCCTTGGGTTCGGTAACCATGCTGCCAAACCATCCAGCCAGGGCGTGGTCGTCCATGGACAATGCCTGGCCCAGCATGTTCCTGACCCGGGCCAGGGCTGCCGGGCTGATTACGCCATCTGCTGCTTCGTCCAGGCTGATGCCCGGGTCCGCATAGCGTGGATTGGCAAAGCCCGATTCCGGAGATTCCGCCATGCGCAGCGCCAGGTCCTGGAGAATCTCTGAGCACGATGGTGCACGAAATCCAATCGAGTACGTCATGCACAACTCGTCATCGGGCATGGCTACGCCGAAATGGGCGACGCCGGGTGGCAAGTACAAAACGTCACCCGGACCGGTAATCCATTCTTCATCGGGTGTGAAGGTCTCCACCAGGGACAGTTCGGAATTTTCCCTGTTGTGGTGAGCGCGAGTTTTGCTGTCCCACTGCCAGCGCCGGCGTCCCTGGGCCTGGATAAGGAACACGTCGTAGGCATCAACATGGGGACCGACACTGCCACCGGGTGCGGCGCAGCTGATCATCAGGTCATCCATGCGCCAGGAGGGCAGGAAGCGGAAGGGGTCGAGAATCTGCGCCAGCTCCGGCAGGTGCTTCTCGACATCCTGGACCAGCAGGCTCCAGTCGGAGGTTTCCAGTTGTTCCAGATCAGATTCCTCGAAGGGACCGTTGCGAAGACTCCAGGTGCCGTCCTTGTGTTTGACCAGGCGGCTTTCAACGCCTTCGTCACAAGCAAGGCCTGCCAGTTCGTCCGGGCTAAGAGGGGAGCGAAAACCGGCCAGGGCGGCCGGCATTCTCATCGGGCGTTGCTGCCACGTGTCAGCCAGGAAGTCCTGCACGTTGAGGCCGGCAGGCCATACCAGGCTCGGGGCAATCATCAGGGCTTGTCATCCAGGGTCCGGGCCAGCTCTTCGGCGAGGCCGACGTAGCTTGCAGGACTCAGTGCCAGCAGTTGATCCCGGGCGGCATCGGGAAGCTCCAGGCTCTCGATGAATACTTTAAGGGTCTCGGCGTTCACAGTCTGGCCACGGGTCAGGGCCTTGAGCTTCTCATAGGGGTTTTCTATGCCGTAGCGACGCATTACCGTTTGCACGGGCTCGGCGAGCACTTCCCAGGAACTGTCCAGGTCAGCATCGATGCGGGCTGCATTGACTTCCAGCTTGCCCATGCCCTTCAAACCGGCTTCCAGGGCGATTACCACGTGGCTCACCGCAACACCCAGGTTGCGCAGCACCGTGGAATCGGTCAGGTCACGCTGCCAGCGCGAGATGGGTAACTTGGCGGCGAAGTGTCCCAGCAATGCGTTGGCGACACCCATGTTGCCCTCGGCGTTTTCAAAGTCGATGGGATTGACCTTGTGAGGCATGGTGGAGCTTCCGACTTCCCCGGCTACCGGGCGCTGCTTGAAGTAACCCAGGGAAATGTATCCCCAGATATCACGGCAGAAATCCACCATGATGGTGTTAAAGCGGGCCAGGGCATCACAGTATTCGGCGATCCAGTCATGGGGTTCGATCTGGGTGGTGTAGGGATTCCCTACCAGGCCCAGGCTGGCAATGAATCGCTCGGCAATGCCACTCCAGTCCAGGTCGGGGTAGGCCACGACATGGGCATTGAAATTACCCACCGCGCCATTGATCTTGCCCAGGGGCTCTACCGCGGCCAACTGCTTGCGCTGACGACCGAGACGGTGAGCCACGTTTGCCAGCTCCTTGCCCAGGGTGGTGGGTGAGGCAGTCTGGCCGTGGGTGCGTGAGAGCATGGACTGGCCTGCGTAGGTCTTGGCCATGTCGTTGATCACGGCGATGACCTTGTCCATCAGGGGCAGCAATACTTTCTCACGTGCTTCCTGGAGCATCAGGGCATAGGCCAGGTTGTTGATGTCTTCGGAGGTGCAGGCGAAATGCACGAATTCCTTCAGGTGCTCGGCATCGGCAACCGTGTCGATGCGGTTCTTGATCAGGTATTCGACTGCCTTGACGTCATGATTGGTCACCGCCTCAATACCTTTGACCTCAGCAGCATCCTCAGCCTTAAAGTCAGTCGCCAGCGCTTCCAGTACAGGATTTATAGCGGCGGGCCATGGCTTGAGCTCGTCAATTCCGGCGTCCTCGGCCAGGTGGCGCAGCCACTGGACCTCTACCAGGGTGCGAAAACGGATCAGGCCGAATTCGCTGAATATGGGGCGCAGGCCGTCACAGCGCGAGGCGTAGCGGCCGTCGGCAGGAGAAATTGCCATCAGCTGGCTGAGATTAACGGGAGCGGGAGTCTTGGGAGTATTGGCCATGGCGGGTACGGATTTCTCAGTCTGTCGCGAGTGAAGCCCCGTGGAACCGCCACCGGTGCCATCCTGGGAAAATCCCGGTGCGGAGCTGCTGGGTAAGCAGGTCGGTAACCAGGGTCAGGCGGGGCCGGTACAGTGCCTTGAGGCACGGTGTTACGATGGGCGCGAATGATACATCAGGCAGGCCCCTTTCGGTAAGTGGGGCGGGGCCTGGAACGGTAGGGACGCCAGCAATCACCGGGGTTATTCTCACGCTATGTGGGCAGTCTCGGAAGATGATGGATTCTAACCAGGCCAGGGTAGCAAGCTCTACAGCAGCACGTAGTAAAAGTTATAATTTATGGAATACAGTTACTTACGAGATATTCTTCATAAGAATATTAAGACAAGAGAGCAATGCCCCGAGCTTAAGAAGGTCTCTATGCCAGGCCTGGAAGGGGATTTGCCCGGCTTGCTCAGAAAACTGAACCCTGGAAGCTGGACTCCGGCGGCAGTGCTGGTAGGCATAGTGGACCGCGGAGACAGTCTGAGCGTGCTGCTGACCCAGCGGGGCGAGGGCTTGAAGCACCATCCGGGACAGATCAGCTTCCCCGGTGGGCGCATCGAAACAGGCGATCTGGGGCCGAATGAGGCGGCCGTGAGAGAGGCCCAGGAAGAAATCGGTCTGGAACCGGGTTTCGTCAGCGTTCTGGGACACCTGCCTGACTACCTGACCATAAGCCGTTACACCGTGACCCCGGTTATTGCCATGGTGACACCCGGATTCACCCTGCAACCGGATATGCAGGAGGCGACTGATGCCTTCGAGGTGCCCCTGGAGTTCCTGATGGACAGCGCTAATCACACCCTGCGCAAGCGCCAGTTGTTTGATCACCTGGTGCCGGTGTACGAGATTCACTACCAGGACAGGAATATCTGGGGTGCGACGGCCGGAATGATCGTCAGCCTTCATCAACAGCTGTTTAACGGGAACTAGCCATCAATGAGTGATATTTCAGCACTGGTCGAGATCATGGCCCGACTCAGGGACCCGGAAACCGGCTGCCCCTGGGACCTGGCACAGGACTTCGAGAGCATTTCCCCGTACACCATCGAGGAGGCCTACGAGGTGGCCCATGCCATTGCAGGTGGCCAGATGGATGAGTTGCAGGATGAACTGGGGGACCTGCTGTTCCAGGTGGTCTATCACGCCCGCATGGCTCAGGAAAAAGGCGCGTTTGCCATTGAGGACGTGGTGAACGGGATTTGCGAGAAGATGGTGCGGCGCCATCCCCACGTGTTCGGGGATGAGAGCATCGCCGACGCCCAGGCCCAGACCGTGGCCTGGGAAGAACACAAGGCCCGGGAGAAAGCCCGTAGCGGAAAGGTATCAAGCTCGATCCTGGATGACATCCCGGTGGCGCTCCCGGCCCTGACCAGGGCGGCGAAGCTGGGCAGGCGTGCCAGTAAAGTTGGTTTTGACTGGCCTGACGCCCAGGGTCCCAGGGAAAAGATAGACGAGGAACTTGCGGAACTGGATGCGGAGCTGCCTGGCGTGGACAAGCAACGGATGCACCATGAGTTCGGGGACATTCTGTTTGCCGTGGTGAACCTTTGTCGTCACCACGACATCGACCCTGAAGCTGCCCTGAGGGACTGTAATATCCGTTTTCAGCGACGTTTCGGGTTCGTGGAGCAGTCCCTGGCGGGTGAGGGGCTCAGTCCCGACAGCGCCAGCCTGGAGAAAATGGATGCTCTGTGGGAGCAAGCCAAGCAAACCGGGGGTTGAACGCCGTTCCCCCATTCTTTTTGTCGGTTAAGTCCCGGTTCAGCTAGCCGGGGCTAGTCTGTACCCAAGTTCCGGAAATAGCGGGACGTGACAATGGGTCACACCGACGAGGAGATCCGACATGAAAACACTCATTCCTGCAATCGGCCTTTCAGTCCTGATGCTGTCTTCAACCGCCTTTGCCGGCCAGGACAAGCACCAGTCCAGGGGGCCTGTCTATGATTACGCGAAGGTTATTGAGGTCCAGCCCCTGGTCACGCGGGTGAAGGTCAGTACCCCGACCCGTGAGTGCTGGGAAGAAACCGTGGTTGAGTCAGTTCCTCGCCGCCAGAGCAATCCCGGTGGCGCGATAATTGGCGGGCTGATCGGTGGAGCCATCGGTCACCAGTTTGGTTCGGGACACGGAACCGATGCGCTGACCATGGCGGGAATCGCGGTGGGCTCGGCCATCGGTAACACTGCCGGTCGCACCAGTTCGTCCCAAACCGTGAGCTATCCGGTCGAGCGCTGTGAAGTGCGAAACCGTGTGAGCTACCAGGAGCGAATTAACGGTTATAGCGTGACCTACAAATACCAGGGACGCGTGTATAACACCCGGATGCCTTATGACCCGGGCAAGCGGCTGAAGGTTCGTGTGGACGTGCGTCCTGCGGGCGACTCGGGTCGTCGGTAAGACCGGACAGGAATCACAGTTGCCAGTGCGCCGGCGGCGGGTGACAATTTCAACTATGACATCACAACGCATAATTTCGCTTCGTCACCTGCTGCCGGTTCTGTTGCTGGCGCTGGCCTCAATTTCCCTGTCTTCCCCGGCGGTTGCCGGCGACGTTCATCGGGGAGACCGGGGCGCGGATCGGGGTCGGCCGATAGTGCTGGCCAAGAGCGAAATGTCGCTGGATGCCGCAGTAGCGATGGTGCGGGAGCGCTTTGGGGGCAAGGTGATTAGCGCGAGCACCACCAACCGGGGTGGCAAGAAAGTCCATGTCATCAAGGTGCTCAGCGACGAGGGCCGAGTCAGGACGGTCAGGGTGGATGCCCAGACCGGACGAATCCAATAAGGAGCCCTGAATATGCGTTTGCTGATTGTTGAAGATGAACAAAACCTGCGCGAATCCCTCCAGGAACGGCTGCGTAAGGAAGGTTTCGTCGTGGATTCGGCGAAAGACGGCGAGGAAGGTTTGTACTTCGCCACCGAGTATCCCATCGACCTGGCAATCGTTGACCTGGGACTGCCGGGTATCTCTGGAATGGACCTGATTCGCAGGGCGCGGGAACAAGGCGCCAGCATGCCGATCCTGATTCTCACGGCAAGAGATCGCTGGCAGGACAAGGTGGAAGGCCTGCAGGCCGGTGCGGATGATTATGTGGTCAAGCCTTTCAGCATCGAGGAAGTCCTTGCCCGGGTACAGGCCCTGTTACGCCGCTCCGGCGGGTGGGCAGAACCGGTGTTGCACAGCGATCCGGTTAGCCTGGATACCCGCACCCAGAAAGTCACGGTGGGTGAGCGGGAACTGGAGCTCACGTCATTCGAATATCGTTTGCTGGAATGCCTGATGCTCTCTGCCGGCAAGGTGCTTTCCAAGGCCGAGCTTACCGAGCGGCTGTATGAGCAGGACTTTGAGCGTGACAGCAATACCATTGAAGTATTCATTCGTCGTCTGCGCGTGAAAATCGATCCCGAGGGCGAGCTTAATCCTATCGAAACACTGCGGGGGCGCGGTTACCGCTGGGCCTTGCAGCGCAAATAGGGGGCAAGGGTTCCCCCGTGAGTGCAGCCAATAAAAAGTATTCTTTGCGGGGCCGCTTGCTGCTGTGGGTTAGTGGTCTGCTGATCGTGTTTTTTGGACTGACCGCATTCGGCCTGGACCTGGCCTTCAGGCACGCCGGTGAACGGGCGGTTGAGGATGTCCTGGATGTGCGGGTAATCATGCTGCTCGCCGCTGCGGAGCCGGATAACGGTTCTCTTTCAATTTCCAGTGAACTGCCAGACCCCAGGTTTGCCCAGGCCGGTTCGGGCCTGTATGCCGAATTGCTTGATGCCCGGGGTGAGGCCTTGTGGCGCTCGGCATCCAGCACCGGATTGCAGATTGGCCTGGAACACATGCCCGAACCCGGCATTCGTGAATTCCGGCGTGTGATTGCCTCGGACCGCTCGAAATTGCTGGCCCTGACCTATGGTGTGGAATGGGAGTTCGACGATGGCAGGGTGGAATCCTATGTCGTGCAGGTTGCCGAAAACCTGGATGGTTACACCGCCCAGGTGAGACGTTTCCGCCGCCAGATGGGTGGCTGGTTCCTTGCCTCCCTGGTGTTGCTCCTGTTCTCCGTGGCTTTGTTGATGCAAAGGGTGTTGCGGCCCCTGAATCGAATCGAGCGGGAAATCGAGGCGGTGGAGAAGGGACAGTCAGAACAACTTGGCACCGGCTATCCCAGGGAGTTGGAGCCGCTGACCCGAAACATGAATGGCCTGATTGGTTCCGAGCGACAGCGATTGCAGCGCTACCGTCATGCCCTGGGGGACCTGGCCCACAGCCTTAAGACCCCGCTTGCCGTGGTTCGCGGTCAGCTGGACAGCGGCAACAAGGTGGATAACGCATTGCTGGCAACCCAGGTCGACAGGATGAACGACATCGTCCGCTACCAGTTGCAACGGGCCGCCGCCATGGGCAGTGGCACCCTGGGCCGCAAGCAGGTTGATGCGGCGGATGTCGCCAAGGGCGTGATAGAGGCCCTGGACAAGGTGTACTCGGGCAAAAAGCCGACTCGCACGCTGAAGTCGCCAGACAGCCTGCCATTCCATGGTGATCGGGGTGACCTGATGGAGATCCTGGGGAACCTGCTGGACAACGCCTACAAGTATTGTGAATCCCGGGTGTCTCTTTCCATGCAGGCCCTTCCTGCGGGGCCCGGCGGCAAGGCCGGATTAAGAATCCAGGTCGACGACGACGGGGAGGGCATTCCCGATGGTCTGGAAGATGCCATGCTGCAGCGTGGCGCACGGGCCGACGAACGTCACGACGGTCAGGGCATTGGCCTGGCGGTGGTGCGTGAACTGGCCGAGGCCTTCCAGGGCTCACTGGAGATAGGGCGTTCTGAACTCGGTGGCGGCCGAATCACCGTGGTGTTGCCTGGCGTATGACTTCCGGCGGCGATGACAAGCCGGTGAAGTTGCCGGCCAAGGCAAGGCTTAAGGCGCTCAAGGGCCAGTTGGACGCTATCATGCTGGCCGATGGGCCTGCGGTGCGTATGCTGACCGGCCGAATCCAAAATCGTCTCAAGACTCGCAAGCCTGCCGAGCGTGACCTGGACAAGCTGGAACGGCTGGTTGAGCAGTCACTGCAGCAGGCCCAGAATCGGGCGCGCAGCGTTCCCAGGCTGCGGTTTCCAGAAGAGCTTCCGGTCAGCGAACGGCGCAAGGAAATTGCCGAGGCAATCAGCAAGCACCAGGTCGTCGTAATTTGCGGCGAAACCGGGTCAGGCAAGACCACCCAGATCCCCAAGATTTGCATGGAACTGGGTCGTGGGGTGACCGGGATTATCGGTCACACTCAGCCCAGGCGAATTGCCGCCCGGACCGTGGCGGCAAGAGTGGCCGAGGAGGTGGGTACACCCCTGGGTCAATTGGTGGGTTACAAGGTTCGGTTCACCGACAGCTCTTCGAAGAACAGCCTGGTGAAGCTGATGACCGACGGCATCTTGCTGGCAGAGTTGCAAACAGACCGGGACTTGCTTGCCTACGACACCCTGATTATCGACGAGGCCCACGAACGCAGTCTGAATATCGATTTTCTGCTGGGCTATCTGAAGCGCCTGTTGCCCAGGCGTCCTGATCTTAAGGTCATCATTACCTCGGCCACCATTGACCCCGGTAAATTTTCCGAGCATTTCGACGATGCCCCCATCATCGAGGTGTCGGGTCGCACCTACCCGGTGGATATCGAGTATCGCGAGCCGCCAGAAGGGGGCAGTCGTGACTTGATTCAACAAGTGGTGGACGCGGTGGATTCGCTGCCCCGTGATCACACCCTGGTGTTTCTCTCCGGTGAGCGGGAAATTCACGAAGTGGCAGAACTGCTGCGTAGAAAACAATGGCAGAACACCGCCATCGTTCCGCTGTATGCGCGGCTGTCGGTATCAGAACAACAAAAGGCGTTCAGAACAGACGGGCCGCGCCGGATTGTTCTCGCCACCAACGTGGCGGAAACCTCAATTACCGTGCCCGGCATTCGCTTCGTGGTGGATGCAGGTTACGCACGTATCAGTCGCTACAGTCACCGCAGCAAGGTCCAGCGCCTGCCTATCGAAAAGATCTCCCAGGCTGCCGCCAAGCAACGGGCAGGTAGGTGTGGTCGTGTACGGGCGGGTATCTGTGTTCGTCTCTACGGTGAAGAGGAATTTGCAGAGCGTCCTGAATTTACCGAGCCGGAAATTCTTCGCACCAACCTGGCCAGCGTCATCCTGCAAATGATTGCCCTGGGACTTGGCGACATCGAGGCCTTCCCGTTTCTTGATCCGCCGGATCCGCGTTTCGTGCGGGACGGTTATCGCCTGCTCAGGGAACTGGGCGCGGTGGATGAGGAGCAACGCATTACTCAACTGGGGCGGCGTATTTCCCGCTTCCCGGTTGATCCGGTGTTCGGCCGGATGATCCTGGCGGCAGGCGAACTGGGTTGCCTGCGTGAAGTGCTGGTGATCGCCAGTGGTCTGAGTATCCAGGACCCCCGTGAACGGCCCAGCGATGCCCGGGAGGCGGCGGATCGGCAGCATGCCGAGTACGCCCACAAGGATTCCGACTTCATGAGCCTGGTGAGCTTGTGGGAGCTATGGCAACGCAAGAGCAAGGAAGTCAGCGGTAACCAGTTGCGTAAATGGGCCCGGGGACATTTCCTGAACTTCCTGCGATTGCGTGAGTGGCAGGATGTGTATCAGCAATTACGCAACCTGTCCCGTGAACTGAAACTCGAAGCCAATCCGGAAGCTGCCGACTACGAGTCGGTGCACAAGGCGCTGCTATCGGGTTTGCTGGGACATATTGGCGAACTGGATGAGAAGCGCGAATACCGGGGTGCCAGGGGAGGGCGTTTTGCGATCTTCCCGGCCTCGGTGCTGAGCAAGAAAGGACCACGCTGGGTGATGGCTGCCTCCCTGGTGGAGACCAGTCGCCTGTGGGCCCGCATCGCCGCGAAAATAGAGCCCTTGTGGGTTGAGCAGATGGCTTCTCACCTGGTGCACAGGGAATTCGGCGACCCGGCCTGGGATCCCAAGGCGGGCCTGGTGACTGCCAGGGAAACCGTGAGCCTGTTTGGCCTGATACTGGTGGCCGGCAGAGCCATCAGCTACGGTCGCGTGGCACCGGAGGAGGCACGAAAGGTATTCATTCGTGACGCCCTGGTGGCTGATGATTACCCCCGGGAACACCAGTTCCTGAAGCGCAATCGCGGCATGCTGAAAGAGCTTGAGGATATAGAAGCCCGGCAGCGTACCCGGGGCGTGTTGCTGGATCCTGAAAAAGTCTTCCAGTTCTACAACGAACTGATTCCCGCCGGTATCTACGATTCCCATGGATTCGAGCGCCACCTGAAGAAGCAGTTAAGGGCGGACCCTCATTACCTGTGCATGCAGCGTGGCGACCTGGTGGAAGAGGCTCACGCCGACTTCGATGAGGCGCTGTTTCCACCGCTACTGAAGGTCGCCGGTACCGAGTTGAAGCTTACGTACCAGGTGGAGCCGGGATCCCAGCGTGATGGTGTGACCATCAGCGTGCCGTTGCCCATGCTGCCCCAGTTATCCAGGCAGCAACTGGACTGGCTGGTGCCTGGCATGCTCCAGGACAAGGTTACCGCCATGATCAAGTCCTTGCCCAAGGTGCTGCGGCGGAATTTCGTTCCGGCCCCGGACTTTGCTAGCGCCGTCTGCCAGGTGCTGGTGTTTGGGGAAGGCAGCCTGGAGCAGGGCGTGGCCCATCAGTTACACCGCATGACCGGGGTGAGCCTGCCCAGGGATGCCTGGGATGCGGACAGCCTGCCCAGTCATCTTCGTATGGGCATCCGGGTACTGGATGAAAAGGGTAAAGAACTGGCTCACGGGCTTAATCCCGAGGGCTTGATGGACAAGCTGGGCAAGCGTCTGAAGTCGGTGGCCCTTGAGTCCACCGCTTCTGGAGACTGGAGCCGGCAATCACTCCAGCGATGGGATTTCGGTGAGATGCCCCAGTGGATGCAGGTATCCCATGGTGGCACGACCATGCGTGCCTATCCTGCCCTGCAAAGCAATGGCGAGCAGGTGGACCAGGTGCTGGTGGAGACCCAGGAGAAGGCCCAGGCGGTTACCCGGGCAGGTCTTGTCACCTTGCTAATGAATGAGCTGGGCAGCAACGTTAAATACATGCGCAAGGAATTTCTCAAGCTGCGGGACGCGAACCTTGTCTATCAACGCCTGGCGCCGGATTCGGTGCTGGTGGATGACTTCCTGCTGCTGGCTGTGGAACATGTTTTTTTATCCGACGGCAAACCCCTTCCCCGTACCCACGCCGAATTTGAGGCACTGCTGGAGAAGGGTAAGGGGCAATTCGTCGCTCGGGCCAGTGAGCTGGCCAAGAACGTCTCGGCAGCCCTGGTGGAATTCCAGGCTGTACGCATGGCGCTGACTCGGCATCCTGAGAATGCCGCAACCGAAGATGTGGAGGCCCAGTTGGCGGGCCTGGTGTTTGCCGGTTTCCTGCGCTCGGTAAGCCCCGATAAACTGACCCAGTATCCCCGGTACCTGAAGGCCGCGGCGCGGCGTGTCGAGAAGCTCGAACATGGTCTTGCCAAGGACCAGCAGCGCGCAATTGAGCTGAAACCCCTGTTGGACAGAGTCTCAATGATGAGCAAGAAACTGGGCCCGGAAAGAGTCGCCAAACCCCGCTGGATGCTAGAGGAATTAAGGGTTTCCCTGTTCGCGCAGGAACTGGGAACCGCCGGTCCCATCTCTGCCAAGCGGATCCAGAAAGCCCTGGATACTATCGCCAACGCTTGATATTTTTGTGCAGTGCAGCTAGGTTACTTGTCAGTGACAAGTTACTGGAATCTGTAGTGCCGGAAACACCCAGTCAAAAGACCACCCAGGCCCGCCGTCGCGCTATTTCAGAGCAAGCGATGGTGGACGCCGCCGTGGAGTTGATTAACGACTTGGGCATCACCGGGACAACACTCAGGGAAGTGGGCGAAAGAGCAGGCTACAGTCGTGGCCTGGCAACCTACCAGTACGGTTCCAAGAATGGCCTGATGAGAGCGGTCACCAAGGCCCTGGCGGGTTTATGGCTGGAACGCCTGCATGCGGCCATGGCCGAGCGCTCCGCGGTAGAAGGACTGTGTGGCGCCATCGACGCCCATTACCATTTCATTCTCGAAATGCCCGCCCAGTTCAGAACTCTGAGCATCCTGGCATTCGCATCCATTGACCCGGGTTCCGGTATCCAGTCCAGGGTCTCTGAGGTCCAGGCAAAACAGCGCGAGTCGGTGAGTCGCTGGGTCATCAAGGGCCAACGGGACGGATCTGTGAATGCCGATCTGTCTCCAGAGCGTTTCGCCGAACAATTCCTGGCAACCATTTCAGGCATCGGATTGCAGTGGCTGGTTAACCCTGATGTCGACCTGCTGCCCATGCACGAAGAATTCAAACGTAATACCCAAATCATGCTCAATCCGCCGGGAAGCGGTGCGAGTCCTGCAATAGAAGTAAGAGGATAACGACAATGGCTGACGCCTATATTTATGATCATGTTCGCACCCCACGGGGTCGTGGCAAGGCTGACGGAGCCCTGCACGAAGTTACCCCGATTGAGTTAAGTCGGCAGATGCTTAATGCACTCAGAGAGCGCAATAACCTGGATACCTCGTTGGTTGATGACGTGGTTTTGGGTTGCGTGGCGCCGGTAGGCGAGCAGGGCGCGAACATCGCACGTGTCGCAGCCATACACGCCGGGTACGACCAGTCGGTGCCTGGCAAGCAAGTGAATCGTTTTTGCGCCTCGGCGCTGGAAGCGGTTAACAGTGCCGCTGCACAAATCATGTCCGGCCAGTCTGACATGGCCATTGGCGGCGGCGTGGAATCCATGTCCCGCATTCCCATGGGCGCCGACGGTGGCGCATGGCCCACCGATCCCCAGGTGGCGTTCCACAGCTACTTTGTTCCCCAGGGCATCAGCGCCGACCTGATCGCGACCCGTTACGGATTTAGCCGCCAGGACCTGGATGCCTACGCACTGGAAAGCCAGAAGCGCGCAGCCCATTCCTGGGATAAGGGTTATTTTGACAAATCGGTGATCCCGGTTGTGGACAGCATTGGCGAAGTCCTGCTCACCCGTGATGAGCACATGCGTCCGGATACCACCATGGAAAGCCTGGGCGGCCTGAGAGTGGCATTTGAAGTACCTGGCAAGCAGGCAGGCTTCGATAGCGTTGCTATTCAGCGTTACCCGGATGTGGAAACCATTCAACACGTGCATACCGGCGGCAACAGCAGCGGTATTGTCGACGGCGCCGCAGGCGTCTTGCTGGGTAGCGCAGAGATCGGCAAGCGCGCTGGCCTGAAACCCCGTGCACGTATTCGCGGTTTCGCCTCCACCGGCAGTGAGCCCACCATCATGTTGACCGGCCCTTCCTACGCCACGGAGAAAGTCCTCAAGCGTGCGGGCATGAGTGTGTCGGATATCGACCTGTTCGAACTCAACGAGGCTTTCGCCTCGGTGGTGCTTCGTTACATGCAGAAGCTGAACATCTCTCACGACATCATGAACGTGAATGGTGGAGCGATCGCAATGGGCCATCCCCTTGGAGCCACCGGCGCCATGATCCTGGGCACTGTCCTGGATGAGTTGGAGCGTCGTGACCTGAACACCGCACTGGTCACCCTGTGTATCGGGGCCGGTATGGGTACCGCGACAATCATTGAGCGCGTCTAGACGCAGGCCCAAGGCATTCAGAAAGGAATTACGAAATGAGCAAGACGATTAGTTACAAACTTGACCAGGAAGGCATTGCCACCCTGACCATCGACGTGCCCGACCGTTCCATGAACGTGTTGACGCCTGAATTAACCCGCGAAATTGCCGAGTACGCTGACCAGATCAAGGGCGACGACAAGGTTAAAGGCGTTGTCATCGTATCGGGCAAGAGCTCCTTCATCGCCGGCGCAGACCTGAAAGACCTGGTTACCGCCCACGATCGCGGCGCAACCCTGAAACAGTGCTACGACTGGAGCCAGGAACTGAGCAACGCGTATCGCAAGCTGGAAACCTGTGGCAAACCGGTAGCCGTTGCGATTAACGGCGTGGCCCTGGGCGGCGGTCTGGAACTGTGCCTGGCCTGTCATTACCGTGTGTTGTCCGATCACCCCAAGGCCAAGGTCGGTTTGCCTGAAGTCCAGGTAGGTCTGCTTCCTGGCGCCGGTGGCACCCAGCGCCTGCCGCGTCTGATTGGTATTCGCGAGGCATTGCCGCTGATGCTGGAAGGCCGTCACGTGGCCCCGGACAAGGCACTGAAACTGGGTATCGTTCATGAGATCGCCCCGGTAGCAGAGCTCGAAGCCCGTGCCCGCAAGTGGGTATTGGAGAGTGGCGATGCCGAGGCTCCCTGGGACAAGAAAGGCTTTAAGGTTCCCGGCGGCGCAGGCGGTATGCATCCGGCAGCTGTGCAGACCTTCATCATTGGCAACGCGCTGATGGCCAAGAACTCACAGCACAACTACCCGGCGGCCCTGGGTATCATGTCCAGTGTTTACGAAGGCACGGCAATGCCTATCGATCGCGGTTTGCAGGTGGAGTCGAAATACTTTGCCCAGCTGTTGGCCGGACCGGTTGCCCGCAACATGATGCGTACCCTGTTCGTGAACAAGGGCCTGGCCGACAAGTTGGCAAGACGTCCTGCCGGCATCGAGAAATCCAAGGTCAATAAACTGGGTATCCTGGGCGCCGGCATGATGGGCGCAGGCGTGGCCTATGTTTCTGCCGGAGCCGGCATGGAAGTGATCCTGCTGGATACGGAACTGGCCAGTGCCGAGAAGGGCAAGCAGTATTCCGAAGCACTGCTTGCCAAGCAGATCGAGCGTGGTCGCATGACCCAGGAAAAGGCTGATGGCCTGTTGAGCCTGATCACACCCACCACGGACTATGCTGACCTGGAAGGTTGTGACCTGGTCATCGAGGCAGTGTTTGAAAGCCGTAAAATCAAGGCTGATGTGACTGCCAAGACCGAGGCTGTTATTCCCGAGACCTCGGTGTTTGCCAGTAACACCTCAACCTTGCCGATTACCGGCCTGGCTACTGCGTCCAAGCGTCCCGAGCAGTTCATCGGAATTCACTTCTTCTCACCGGTAGACAAGATGCCCCTGGTGGAAATCATTGTTGGTGAGAAGACTAACGATGAAACCATTGCCCGGGCGCTGGACTATGTAGGTCAGCTGCGCAAGACACCCATCGTGGTGAATGACAGCCGTGGCTTCTATACCAGCCGCTGCTTCGGTACCTACACCAACGAGGGTATGACCCTGTTGAAAGAGGGTGTGAACCCGGCGCTGATCGAGAACGTGGCACGTGGCGCCGGTATGCCGGTAGGTCCCCTGGCTGTCACCGACGAGGTTGCCATCGAATTGGCGTACAAGGTCATGAAACAGACCGAGGCCGACATGGGCGACAAGTTTGTGCGTCCAAGTTCCTACGAAGTGGTAACCAAGTTCGTTGAAGAACTGGATCGCAAGGGCAAGCGCAGTGGCAAGGGCTTCTATGAGTATCCCGAAGGCGGACGCAAGCACCTGTGGGAAGGTCTTGCAGAGATCTATCCGCTGGCCGCAGAGCAGCCTGACAGGGAAGAAGTGAAAAAGCGCCTGTTGTACATCCAGGCACTGGAGACTTCACGCTGCATGGAAGAGGGTGTGGTCACCCATGCCGAGGATGCGGATATTGGTTCAATCTTCGGTTGGGGATTCCCTCCCTATACCGGTGGTACCCTGTCCTTCATCGACACGGTAGGTCTGAAAGAGTTCGTTGCCGAGTGTGATCGCATGGCCAAGGCCTACGGTGATCGCTTCAAGGTTAGCGACTGGTTGCGCAAGAAGGCCGCTGATGGGGAGCGTTTCTATCCCTTGCCGGCCTCCGACGCCGCCGCCTGAGCCAGACGCCGGGCCCCTTAACCGGGGCCCGGTTCTTATCCAGATTGGGAAACCATCAGCAACGTCCCGGAGCACAAAATGGAACGACTGATTTTTGACGAAGAACACGAGATGTTTCGTGAGTCAGTGCGTCGCTTCATGCAAAACGAAATCGGGCCTCATGCCGAACGTTGGCGTGAGCAGGGCATCGTGGATCGCGAGGCCTTCGAAAAATCCGGTGAGCAAGGCCTGCTGATGCTCTGGGCAGACGAGAAGTATGGCGGCGCGGGCATCGAGGACTTCCGCTATGAACAGATTATTATTGAAGAGAACCTGCGCTACGGCGAGGTAGGTTTTTTCATCAACCTGCATTCGCGTCTTGTCGGGCCCTACATTGGTAGCCTGGGTACCGAGGAACAAAAACAGCGCTTCCTGCCGGATTGCATTGCCGGCAAGTCCATTCTCGCGGTTGCCATGACCGAGGCCGGGGCAGGGTCGGATATATCCGGCACCCGAACCCGGGCCGAGGACAAGGGTGACCACTGGCTGCTTAATGGCTCCAAGACGTATATTTCCAACGGCCTGTTGGCCGATGTGATTGTAGTGGCCGCCAAGACTGTGCCGGATAAACCCCACGCCGTGGGGCTGTTCCTGGTGGAGCGGGGCATGGAGGGCTTCAGCCGGGGCACGAATATGGCCAAGATTGGTCTCAAGGCCCAGGACACCAGCGAATTGTTCTTCGAGAACGTGAAGATCCCCAAGGAGAACGTGCTGGGGGATCCCACCAAGGGCTTTTACTCCCTGATGCAGTTCCTGGCCGAGGAACGTCTGATCAATGCTTGTGGCAACGTGGCTCACGCCCAGGCCGCCTTCGACCTGACCCTGGAATTCGTTAACGAACGGGTGGCTTTCGGCCAGACCATCGGCAGCTTTCAGAACACACGCTTTAAAATGGCGGATATGCGCGCCCGGATAGACTGCATCCAGGTTTATGTGGACCAGTGTGTCCTGCAGCACAACCTGGGTAAACTCACCGCAGAGGAGGCCGCCAAGGCCAAGTTGCTGAGCAGTGAGCTGGAAGGCGAGGTCATTGATGAATGCGTTCAGCTACACGGCGGGGCGGGTTACATGGCAGAATATCGCATCGCCCGCATGTACACCGATGCTCGAATTTCCCGCATTTACGCTGGAACCTCGGAAATCATGCGGGAGATTATTGCTCGATCCATTGGCCTGGACGGGCGCAAGCCGAAGAATTGATTACCGGTCCCGGGGTCGACAAGCCCCGGCGCAGGTCAGACAATAGACACTCTGCCGACGCGATTGCGTCGGCATGGTTTTTTAAGGGATCCAAGCGTGCCAACGATTACTTTGATACAGCATTCCGGCGAGTCATACACGGTAGAGGCCGATGATGGCGCCACCGTGATGGAAGTGGCCATCGATAACGATATTGACGGCATCATCGGCGAGTGTGGCGGCTGCTGCAGCTGCGCCACCTGCCATTGCTATATTGACGCCGCCTATCTGGATAAGATTCCGCCACGGGGCGACCTGGAGACCGAGATGCTGGAATTTGCCTCCAGCGAGGCGAAGGACAACAGCCGTCTTGCCTGCCAGGTAGAGATCACCGATGAGCTGGACGGCATGGTGGTGACCCTGCCCGAGACCCAGCTCTAGGAATCACCTCGAGGGACTGACCATGCAAAGGATTGTGGTTATAGGCGCCGGTCACGCATCGGGCCAATTACTGGATTCTTTGCGTCGCGCCGGTAGCGAGGCCCACATCACCCTGGTGGGTGAGGAAAGCTGGCTGCCGTATCAACGTCCGCCCTTGTCCAAGAAATTTCTCAGCGGCGAACTCACCGCCGAGCGCCTCGCCTTCAGGCCGGAGAGCTTCTACGAGAAGCACCAGATTCATACCCGACTTTCCTGCCGGGCAGTGTCCATAGATCGGGATATCCAGACCGTGAGCCTGGCCGGTGGCGAGACCCTGGCCTATGACCTGCTGGCCCTGACCACGGGAACCCGTGTACGTGAACTAGCGATCCCTGGCGCCGAACTGGCGGGGGTGCATTACCTGCGGGGCATCGATGATGCCCTGGGGCTGCAGGCAGATTGGCAGGGCAGGGATAACGTGTGTGTCATCGGGGGCGGCTTTATCGGGCTTGAAGTCGCAGCGTCGGCTCGCACCCTGGGAAAGAACGTCACTGTGGTGGAGATGATGGACCGGCTAATGGCCCGGGCTGTCTCCCCCGGGATGTCCGAGTATTTCCTTGGGCTGCATACCCGCAACGGGGCCCATGTGATGTGTTCAACCGGCGTTAGTGAACTGCTCGGCACCGATGGCAGGGTCAGCGGCGTTCGTCTCTCAGACGGCCGGGAAATACCCACAGACGTGGTCGTGGTGGGCATCGGCGTGGTGCCCAACCAGGAGCTGGCCCAGGAGGCCGGGTTGGCCTGTGACAACGGCATACTGGTGGATGAATTCGCACGCACTTCCGACCCGAAAATTGTCTCTGCCGGGGATTGCACCAATCACCCAAATTCACTGCTGGGAAGGCGCCTGCGCCTGGAGTCCGTGCACAATGCGCTGGAACAGGCCAAGTCTGCCGCAGCCAGCCTGATGGGGGAAAAACTCGCCTATGCCCAGGTGCCCTGGTTCTGGTCGGACCAGTACAACAGCAAGCTCCAGATGGTGGGCCTGTCCGAGGGGTTCGATCGCGCCGTGCAGCGTGGCAATCCGGACGAGGACAAGTTTTCGCTGTTCTACTACCGGGGCGATGTGCTGATCGCCATCGATTCGGTTAATCGGCCCGGAGACCACATGCCCGGCAAGAAACTCCTTGCTGCGGGCATCAGCCCCACACCTGAGCAGGCGGCCGATCCGGAGTTCCCGCTCAAGAGCTTGCTCTAGCCAGTAGGGCTATTCTCTCGCCGGCTCCTTTCTCAGCAGCCTGTTCGACAGGCCCTCAAGGATATCTATGGGCAGGGGGAACACAATGATGGAACTGTTCTCGCCGGCTATCTCGGTAAGAGTTTGCAGGTATCTCAGCTGCAGCGCCTTGGCGTCACCGCCCAGGGTCTTCGCCGCATCCACGAGCTGATGGGCAGCCTGCTTTTCGCCCTCGGCATGAATGACTTTCGCGCGTCGGGTTCTTTCCGCCTCGGCCTGCTTGGCAATCGCCCGGATCATGCTTTCATCCAGGTCGATGTGCTTGATCTCCACGTTGGAAACCTTGATGCCCCAGGCATCGGAGCGTTCATCGAGAATTCGCTGGATGTCGTGATTGAGCTGGTCCCGCTGGGAGAGCATCTCGTCCAGTTCATGTTGGCCCAGCACCGAACGCAAGGTGGTTTGGGATAACTGGCTGGTGGCCTCGTAGAAATTTTCCACCTGGATGATGCATTTTTCCGGATCCACGACGCGGAAATACACCACTGCATTAACCTTGACCGACACATTGTCCCGGGAGATCACATCCTGGGTGGGCACGTCCATGACCACCACTCGCAAATCCACCCTTGTCATGGTCTGGATGACCGGGATGACCAGTATCAGTCCCGGCCCCTTGACCTTGTAGAAGCGGCCAAGTTGAAAGATCACACCACGTTCGTATTCCTTGAGAATACGAATGGCGCTGAGCACTATCGCCAGGATGACGAAAAGAATAACAAGGCCGACGTTAATCATGATTGATCTCCATTGCGTTCCGGTTCAACCAGCAAGGTGAGTCCCTCGACACCAATTACCCGCAGGCGGTCGCCCTGGTGCACCGGTTTGTGAGTCTTTGCATTCCAGGTTTCGCTGTGAACATCCACCAGTCCCTCGGCCTGGAAATCCTCGGCTGCCTCGGCAATCTTGCCGAGCATTTGTTCAATTCCGCTGACCACCGGCGCCCGTCGCGCTTTCACCGCAATGGCCATGATGGCGAACAACAGGCCGGCCCCCACGGTGGCCAGGGCGCCGATGAGGCTGCGGGAAACCTGGTAGCCAGGGACATCGGTATCAATCAGGATCACGCTGCCAATGACAAAGGCCGCCACGCCGCCTATTCCCAGGGCCCCGAAGCTGGGGGCAAAAATCTCGGCAACCATCAGCAATATTCCAAGCCCGATCAGCGCCAGACCTGCGTAATTCACGGGCAGGACCTGGAGCGCAAAGGCGGCCAGCAACAGACAAATCGCGCCGACCACGCCAGGTACGACCGCACCCGGGTTATAGCCTTCGAAAATCAGACCGTAGATACCCATCAGCAGTAGCAGGTAGGCCACCGTTGGGTTGGTGATCACGCTTAGCAGGCGGGTGCGCCAGTCAGCCTCTATGCGTTGCAGGGCCATGCCCTGGGTCGCCAGGGTCCGGTCTCCGCCCTCGGTGGTAATTTCGCGGCCATCCAACTGGGCCAGCAGGTCGGGTATGTTCGCTGCCACCAGGTCGATTACGCCTTGTTCCAGGGCCGCCTCTGAGGACAGACTAACGGCCTCACGTACAGCGCGCTCAGCCCACTGGGCATTTCGATTTCGTAATTCGGCCAGGCCCTGGATGTAGGCCACCGCATCGTTGATGACCTTGCGTTCCATCGCGGTGCTGCCGGGCAGGGGCGAGGATTTGCCCTCGTCCTTATCCTCATCCTCGCTGTCACCCGGCGTTGATTTCGGCGCCGGAGCAGCAGGCATCAGGGATACCGGCGTGGCTGAACCCAGATTGGTCGCCGGCGCCATGGCCGCTATGTGACTGGCGTACAGAATGTAGGTTCCAGCGCTGGCCGCACGGGATCCGGATGGAAAGACAAAGGTGGCCACCGGAGCGGGGGAGGCGAGAATCGCCTTGATGATATCTCGCATGGAGGCATCGAGCCCCCCGGGGGTATCCAGGGTAAGGATAATGAGCTGGGCGCCATCGGCATTCGCACGGTCGATTCCACGCGTGATGTAGTCGCTGGTGGCGGGTCCGATGGCATCAGAGACCTCAAGAACCACCGCGTATCCGAGCTCGCCTGAATGCGCTGTCACAGGTAACAGGCAGGCCCAGATTAACGAGAGGATGCTTATTACGGTAACGAATAACCTCGTCATACCCAGTCCTCCTCCATGAGGCCGCCCAGGCACGACAGGTGCCTTTCCAGGGTGCTGGCGGCAGACGACGGGTGCTAGGGTATAATGCGCGCTTCTTCCCGATAACGGCAATACGCGAAAACCCTATGAATCAACTGCATATCTTCACCACAGGCGGCACCATCGACAAGGTGTACTTCGACGCGACCAGTGATTTTGAAGTGGGCGAACCCACCGTGGAACATATCCTGCGCGAGGCCCAGGTGAATTTTGAGTTCAAGGTCACCTCGTTAATGCGCAAGGACAGCCTGGAAATCGATGCTGCTGACCGTGCGAATATACGCGAGGCGGTGATGGCCAGTGATTGTAGGCACGTGCTGATTACCCACGGTACGGACACCCTGTCTCACACCGCCGAGGCCCTGGCCGATATCAAGGGGAAAACCATCGTTTTGACCGGCGCCTTGAGCCCGGCACGTTTTCGCGCCACTGATGCGGTTTTCAATGTGGGCTTGGCCATTGGCGCCTTGCAGTCCTCAACCGAAGGTGTGTTCCTTGCCATGAACGGAATGATTTTCCGGGCCGGAGAAGTGCACAAGAACCCTGAGACAAAACGCTTCGAACAGGATTCGTAAATCCATAAACTAAAAATAGAATTTACCTGGACGGATCCAGGTAAGAAGGGAGAGACACCATGAACAAGACAGTATTCGGATTACTCGCCACCCTGGCCTTTGGTCAGGCCCTGGCACAGGATGCCCCCAAGGTTGAGTTCACCATGACCCAGGTGGCCGACAGTATTTACATGCTCAAGGGCAGGGGCGGCAATATCGGCTTAAGCGTGGGTGAGGACGGCGTGTTCATGATCGACGACCAGTACGCACCGCTGACCGAGGGCATCCGGGCGGAGATCGCGAAGATCAGCGACCAGCCAGTTCGTTTCCTCATCAATACCCACTGGCACGGTGATCACACCGGTGGCAATGAGTCATTGGGTGGCACGGGCACCGTGATCGTCGCCCATGAGAACGTGCGCAAGCGCATGAGCAGCGACCAGGTTCGAGCCCTGTTTGACAGTGTCGTACCCGCATCGCCTGATGCTTCTTTGCCCATCATTACCTTCGATAGTTCAGTGACCTTCCATCTGAACGGAGAGGATATCCGGGCGATGCACGTGGCCCATGCCCACACCGACGGGGATTCAATCATTCACTTCCCGGCAAGCAACGTTATTCACGCCGGTGATGTGACCTTCATAGGCCAGTATCCGTTTATCGACGTGGATACCGGTGGCAGCATCAACGGCATTATTTCGGCAGTGGATGCCATCCTGGTCTTGTGCGATGACAACACGAAAATCATTCCCGGTCATGGTCCGTTATCGACCCCCGCCGATCTGCGTCCGTACCGGGCCATGCTGGTAATCATGCGGGATCGAATCGCCGCCATGATTGCCGAGGGCAAGAGCCTGGAAGAGGTGCTGGCTGCCAAGCCCAGTGCTGAGTATGACGAGGTCCAGGGCAAGGGTTTCATTAACCCCGAAAACTTCGTCAAGGAAATCTACATGGACTTGTCGCGCTAAACGGTCGGTGTCAGCAAGCGCGTTAAAATCCAGATATCAGCAGCCCCTATGAGGCGGAGTAATTAATGAACCCGAAAATTACACAACGTATCGGTACGCTAATTTGTGCGTACATGCTGGCTGCTCTGATCGGTGGTTGCGCCTCAACCTCGACCAACACTAAGGGTGAATGGCAGCAACCCAAGGTCCGCAAGACTCCTTACCAGACGGTGCTGGTGGTCACGGCAATGCCAGATGCTGGCGTGCGCCGCGCGTTTGATCAAACCCTGGTTGCACAGATAAACAAGGGGGGCGCTAAAGGCATCAACGCATACGCACTAAGCCGGCAGATGGAGACGCCGAAGTTCGACAGGGAAGTGGTAATTGCCATGGCCCGGGAGACCGGGGCCGATGCCATTATTGTTACCAGGGTTCTGGACAGGTCGGGTCAACTCGGGGAACACCGGGGAGATGTTGTGGCGAAGTATAATCCGGGCATTCTGTATACCCAGAATGAGGATGCGTCCATGACATCAGTAATGGCCTCCAACTACTGGATCGAGGTTACAAAGGCGACCACGGTCATCGACGGCGATGCGTTAGTGCAGTCTTATCTTTATGAACTCGCCAGCGGGGACAAACTTATTTACCGGATGACCACCCAAGGGAATTTCAGAATTGGTCCTGGTAGGTACGCCGAAGGAGTCGGGCAGGAATTTGCACTTAAAATTGCAAAGCAACTGCGAAGTGATCGAGTCATACGCTAGATA
>CAKZML010000016.1 GCA_937128475.1 uncultured Chromatiales bacterium | reverse complement strand
CCACGAAGTAGTTAAAGGTGTGTAGCCGTCGATAATTCCCATGTGGCGACTGGGATCGTTACGATTTTTCTCCTCTACATCAGGTAGAAACCCTCCCAGTGACGCCCATGCCAGGTTCATTCCTCCCAACATGGTGCCTGGAAGCGGCAGAGGCAGATGCGGATTGACCGGGGATACTTCGCAGCGTGCAGCAATGTCTAGCGATGTTTCGTTAAGCGTGCCGTCGGCGGCCTTGGCTTGCACGGCAATACGGACCTTTTCATCCGCCGGTGTCTGGGCGCCAATTTCAACAGATACCGGCATTTTTTTGGTCTCACCGGGATTAAGCGTTACGGATGTAGTTTTGAATGTCGGGCTCCAGAAATGATGACTGGAGGCGCCGCTCAAACTGATCTCGCGCGGAGTTGCACCTTTGTTTATCACGGTTAAGCCAAGATTTAAGTGCTGCCCTTCATCCCAAAACGCCTTGACCGGCTTATCATAGCCATCGAGAGCCAGTGACAAGCTGTCGTCGGCCGCAGAATCCGTACCGTCTTCTTTATTAAACAGCGACAAACGCTCCATTAGCAGACGATAGGGCTGAGGCCCCGCAACCTTGCCCTGGAGACGAATAAGAAAAGAATAATCACCAAACTCTAACTGGATGTCATGGTGAATGGTCTCGCCAGGGGTCTTTGATCTAATGGAGGATCCAGCGAGTCCGGACAAATAGACGGTCATCCCCTCAGGTGGCTGGACGGATATCCTGACCAACGCCGGCTCATCCAATGAGAACCGGTAATAATCCTCATCCCCCACCACGTAAGCGCCGTTTATTTCCTGATCGAAGCGCAGTCGTTGAGCCCGGCTCCTGTCGTTGTTCGGCTCGCGCTCGCTCGCGGGAGATGGTGGATCGCCTGGCGTGGCCTGGAACACGTACTCACCGTCGACACTGCCATTACCTTCAACCTTTACCCAGTGCCAACCAGGCAGTAAGTAAAGACCGTTAAAAGAAACACTGCTCTCACCACGTGCCGGGCGTTGCGAGACTAAATTGCGGTTGGACGCGTCAAGCAACGACACCTGACGCATGGTCTCGCCTTCCGCATGAAAGCTCCACAGACGGGGCTCTCCGACCGCCCGGAACCGGAAAATATCATTTTCCTTACCTTTGATCTGAGCAACTACTTTGAATGGCGCGGGAACCTCCATCGCTTGCTCAAACTCATCGTTAGGTTCCTGCTCGGGTAATGCGCCTTCCTTTAGCAGTGGCGCAAGAACTATCGGCTGCAGTGTATTCGCGGCGCCAGCCCTTCTGGGCGTATCAGATTGAGAGCTAGCGAGAGTGTCGGACTGGACAGAGCGCTCAGCAGATGACCCAGAGGTTTTCTCTGGCGTCTTTTTCGCTACCTTTGTCGTTGTTTTCTTACTGGCTCTGCGCTCAAGTTTGGCCGCTGCCAGCAATGCAATCTCTTCCCCTGCTTGCGGAACATCGGCCAGGGGAATCACACCAGAACTCTTGAAGCCTTTGTAGTCGAGCACCGCATCATCAGGGGCGTCGAACGCTAAAGAGAATCGCATTAAATTGTCCGGCGGTACGATGACTTTCGTTGCCGCGCCGTGGGCCAACGATTGGGTTTCCTTTCTATCCACCGAAATTTGTCTTCCCGACGCGCTGAGCGATAACTGCCGATACGCGTTTAGCTCTAGCCCTTTGCCTGCGGCCATCGCCTCTGCACCAATGTCGATAATGAGCCTGTCTTTCTGTCTTCGTTTCCCGAAGACATGCAGCTTCATTACATCACCATCCTGGTATTGGACAACTGATGTCGGCGCCGCCACAGGAACAACCTCACTTAGTGGCAGCAAATTGACGTCCTTGCCAAAACGCAGTCCGAGGGTGAAGTTCGCGCCACTCTCCGGAACGAGGAACGCAATCTGATCCCACTTGTAAATCTCCGGTGTAAAACGAACAAATCCGCTTTCATTGGAGCTTTGGACTGCGGGGTAGAGGTATCCACCGTCTCCATAGAGCCAGGCGTACTTCTCGGCGTCGACCTGCACTATGTCGCGCCGGGCATCTGTACCGCTCAGGCTCTTTCCCACCAGGTCAACAATCGCGAACCGCCACCCCTCTGGTGCGTCGATTCCACTATAGGCTCCGGCAAAGGCAGCCGGGCTCGCGGTCAAATCGAGATCGCTGCGGGAAACTCGTCGTTTGGCAGCAACAGATAATGCCGAACCTGGCTCCAGGACCGGTTCAGTCCCCGTAAGTGGCAAGATGATATGTCCGTTGCTGTAGTCGAAAAGATACAGAGCCAGTGAACGCGTCCCTGCAGGAATTTCAAAGGCATAGGATAATTGTTTGGTCTGGCCAAAACGCCCAATCGTAAGCTTGTCTCCAGGCCCTGCTCCTCCCGGAATCTGGCCACCTGCCGGGTGTACGGAATGGGCAATGCCGTCAGCGACAATAAACAGGTGGTCTTCCCACTTCGGCACTTTATAGGCAACGTCCTTCTCAGCCTCCGACTTGCCACCGGAGCCGCCAGATGCATTACCGCCAAACAATGAACCTGCGCCCATGGAGCGATCTTTCGGGCCAGTCTCTAGCATGACCCGAGGGGAAATGTTTTTCCATTCAAGAGACAACAGAAGAAAATGGCTTCCGCTACCCGCGTCATATTGTTCCAGGTGGTCTGCCACTCGGGCATCGATCACCCGGAGGCGAACACTCTTATTCCCGTATTCCTTCTGTGTCACGCCCGAGCCCGCAATGGCTGAGGTCGTCGGGTCTGGTTCGATTTCACCCTTTGGCTGAACCACCTCGACCGCTTCCGGTTTTGGATAGAGGGCGATGTTCCCCTCGAAAAATCTGCCTTCCTCGTCCGCAGCTGCAATTGATGAGATGGCGCTTGCCAACAGAACAAAGGCAATCGCGCTTGAACCAAGATTATTGCGTCTCATAGCCGACCTCGGCGGGAACATTTAATTGCTCACTAGTTGTACTCAAAACGACGGAAGGCTTGGGGATAGCCCCGGAGGTTCTCCCTTCAGGGCGCCGAGTATGAGTCCCGATGCGCAGTTGAAGCCATCGGCGTACTTGCCGCAGAAATTCATGGTCAACACGTCCACTCCCACGCCCGTCTCTATTTTCATGCAGTCACCGGCGAAGGAAACGCCAGCTGAAACGCCTGCCGATGTCCCGGGGCATGAACCATCCGCTATTCCCTTGAGGAATTTTTCTACGTCCGCGATTAGCGCATCTGTAACGGCTCCGTATTGCAGAATTTTGGCTGCAATAATCATGCTTGCCGACGTCGCACCAACGATGCCTCCAATCACAAAACCCGTCATGGGGCTGAGGCCGATTTGCTCGGTGTCGATTGTGGTCTCAATCATGGCCTGGTGCAGGCCATCATCCATCACCCCGATTGCCCTGCCACTGGCCGAATCCATGGCCCACCATCCCCAGCGGTTGCGGCCATCAATTTCAATCGCCTCCCCGGCAATGATGACTTCGCCATCGTTTTCCAAATAGGGCCTGACAACGCTTTCAATTTCCTGGGGCAATTTGGCTTGGGCGGTAAATTGTTTAAGGTTTCTGGTGGTGACAGAGAAAAGCTCTACACTCTGCTCTCGCGC
>CAKZML010000015.1 GCA_937128475.1 uncultured Chromatiales bacterium | reverse complement strand
GAGGTTACGGCGAGGGATTTGAGTTTTTCTATCGAGGCGTCATCCAGTCCCGCCTTGACCATGTCTTTGAGTCGGTCCGAGGCAAAATCAAATTCCTGGGCAACCGCGTTCAGTGTTCTCAGCCGGTGGCGACTGTCCACTCGTGCCGCACCCTGGGCCAGGTGATTAATCGCCGCCTGGATTTGTTTTACGCAATCGCTGTTTGGATATTGTTTCTTCATGGTCGCCACACCCTCGTTCACCGAGGTAGACAAGGGCCGGGCCTTGATCATGGCATCCTGCAGTTCTTGCTGGTTGGTTGGGTTGCCCAGGGCGCCAAAGTAGGCCCGGACCCGGCCAAGGATATTCAGGTCCTTCAGCACCGATACATAGGTCTTGGATTCCGAGCGTGCAGCCTGGATAAGAGGAGAGTCACTGTGGTGGGCCAGGGCGACGAATGTTCCGCCTGGTGCCAACACCCGGCGAACTTCTGATATGGAATGTGGCAGGTCGCCGTACTCAAGACCGTAATGTGAGACCACCAGGTCAAACGAGCTTGCCTTGAAGGGCAATTTCTCGTTGCCGACCTTGCTCTGAAATTTAATCGTCCCACGCAATTGGTTGAGTTCTTCACTGCCGGTGACATTCTCGTTGATCTCCGCCAGGTCGCAGGCGGTGATCTGGAAGTCCTTTCCTGCTTCCTTGCTAACGCCGGCCGCGAGCATTGCAATGGCGCCGTTTCCGCAGGCGATATCCAGGATGCGCGCACCGTTGTCCAGGGAGGAAAGTTGGGCTCGCCAGAAGTCAGAGACGGCTCCCTGGTAGTTGTCGGGCATGCTGGGCCCGAAGGTGGTGATAAAACCTTGCTGCCAAAAATCTGACCACTGGGGTAGTTCACGGGACTTCATATTCCAGGACTCCAAAAAAAAGCGGTTCCGAATCTGTCCTGCAAGTATGCAGAAAAAGACCCGGAACCGCCGCTGTTATTTAAAAATTTTACTGATTCAGACGGCCTGTTTTTCCGCCAGCCAGTCGTTCACGACCCGATTAAGGATAGCCAGGGGCATGGCGCCATTTTTCAAAATGACATCATGGAACTCTCGCACGTCGAAATCATCACCCAGGGTTTTCTCGGCAAGTGTCCGCAGCTTCATGATCTCTATCATGCCCACCTTGTAGGCGCAGGCCTGTCCGGGCATCACGATGTAACGCTCGATCTCGGCAACCACGTCTGACTCGGCCAGGCCGGTGTTGACCAGCATGTAGTCAATGGCCTGTTCACGTGTCCAGCGTGAGTGATGGATGCCGGTATCGACTACCAGGCGCACGCCACGGAACAACTCAGCCTGCAGCCGTCCCAGGTTGCTGAAGGGATCTGACTGGAAGCCGGCTTCCCAGGCAACCCGCTCGGAGTACAGGGCCCAGCCCTCTACATATGCGATGAACGGGCCCATCTTGCGGAACAGGGGAAGTTCCTTCTGCTCCATGGCCAGGGCGACCTGGAAGTGATGACCGGGGATGCCCTCGTGATAAGCCAGGGTGCGCATACCCAGTTTCGGCGTGGCCTTGATGTCGTACAAGTTGGCGTAGAAGATGCCGGGGCGGCTGCCATCCATGGCGGGCTGGTTGTAGTAGGCGCCTGCCGAACTCTTTTCCTTGAACTCGGGAACCCGTTCCACTTCCAGGGTGGCTTTCGGACGGATGTTGAACCAATCGTCCAGGCCGGCGCTGATTTCGTCCAGGATGGTTTTGTAGTCGGCCAGGATTTGCTCGCGACCTTCATCCGTGTCCGGGTACATGAAACGCTCTTCCTCTGAGATCTCATGCATCAACTCGCCGAAGGGACGACTGGTGTCGTAGCCTTCCGCAGCCAGGATTTCCCGCATCTCGCCCTGGATCCTGGCGACCTCTGAAAGCCCCAGTTCATGAATCTCGCCCGGGCTCATTTCGCTGGTGGTCATCATCTGCAGCATGAAGGCGTAGAACTCGTCGCCATTGGGCAGTTTCCAGACCCCGTCGTCGGTGGTGGTCTTGGGACGAATTTCATTGTAGTAATCGATGAATATCTGATACGCCGGGTATACCGAATTTTCGATCTGGCGGGTGTTCTCCGCCATCAGTTCGGCCTGGTCATCCTCAGAAATACCGGCTTCTTCCAGCTTGGTCTTGAACGAGGTCTGGAGAATGTTTTCGGAGGCGGGTACGCCCACGAAGTTGACCATTTCATCCAGCACCTTGTCGACCACGAAAGTGGGCGGCAGGATGCCTTTTTCTTCACGAATCCTAAGGCCTTCCATGATTTGGGTGAACTTCACGCCCAGCTTTGACAGCCGGGTGTTGTAATCCTCGGCATCACCCACGCTGGTGATGGCGTGGGCGGACTCCATGAAGCTGGGGAAGTTGCTCTGCACGCCGAACATCTGGTTCAGTGGGTAGTTGTAATAGCGCCACTTGTCGACACCGTCTTCCATGCGGGTCAGCAGCCAGTCCACCATGTCGTAAGACAGTTGCTGCTGGTATGGCAGTTCATCGCGGTCGAACCCGCGTAATTCCACCCCGATTTCCTTCATCTTGGCCAGGGATTCGTCGCCGGCGGCCTGGGATTCGTCGTCCAGGTCATCCTGGTGGAAGGTGATGCCCGCCTGCTCCAGCACGTGCAACTGGGTCAAGGTTTCCGGACTTTCCATCACCGACTTGGCGAACGCCCGGTTCAGTGCCCAGTCAAAGTTGGGCAGCGGTGCATTCCAGAACCAGAGTCCGGCGAGGACCGCCAGGCTGAGGATCATCCCGAAGGACAAGCCCAACCACTTGAAAAATTTCTTCATCTGATTAATTCCCCAATTATTTTAGTTCGGTAAATCAGACCACCCCGGTGGCGGTCAGTTCACTAAGGAGTCTCTGATATATTCATGAACTTGTATCTTGGGGCCAAAAAA
>CAKZML010000014.1 GCA_937128475.1 uncultured Chromatiales bacterium | reverse complement strand
GAAATAGAGCGGGGAATTGATCTTGCCACGCGCTTTACCGATGTGGTCATCGCCGTGAACGTAGGTAACGAAGCGTTGGTCGACTGGAACGACCACATGGTTCCCCTGGAGCAAGTCATTGCCTACGTACGACGGGTCAAGGCATCAATCGAACAGCCTGTAACAGTCGCGGATAATTACGTTTGGTGGATACGCAATGGAGCGCCCCTGGCCGCTGAAGTGGATTTCCTCGGCGTGCATACCTACCCGCTGTGGGAGCACAAATCGGTAGACGAAGCGCTCGCCTATTCCCTGGAAAATATTGGCCAGGTCCGAGCGGCGTTGCCTGGTAAACCTGTTGCCATTCTTGAGGCCGGTTGGGCAACCGCGGGTAGTGGTTTTGAGCAGCAGGCCAACGAGGCCAACCAGGAGCGTCACTATCGCGAACTCTCTGAGTGGGCTCGGGCAAATAACACCACGGTGTTTTTCTTTGAAGCATTTGATGAGCCCTGGAAAGGCGACCCGAACAATCCCCAGGACATGGAAAAGCACTGGGGCCTGTTTAACGTGGACCGCAGCCCAAAGCAGGTATTTCAGGAAACGCCCGTAGCAACTACTCCCTGAATCCCGGATTTTTCCGCTCCCTTGCTCGACAAATCGCCTGTCCTGATACGGGCATGTGTTAGAAACTGCTTCGCTGCGGTGTGACCCTCGCAGCACCCATCCCGGCGCTTCGGTTGCTATCGGCGGTCCGGGCCGTCAAGATTCCTTGCATGGCGTTTAATCGCCGATATTGGACAGTGACGATCGAGGCACAGCAGTGAATAAACCCTTTCTGGAATTTCATGGCAAGGTTGCGCTGGTAACCGGGGCAACCTCGGGTATCGGACTAGCCACGGCACTGGAGTTGGCACGGCATGGCGCCAGCGTGATGTTAAGCGGTAGAGATGAGCCCCGGGGAATGGAATTGCGCGATCAACTCCGCGCACTGGGCGCCGCTGCGGAGTTCATGGCCGGGGACGTCAGGCAGCGGGTCTTTTGTGATGCCCTGGTGGAGGCCTGTGTGGCCCAGTTGGGCAGGCTGGACGTGGTGATTAACAGCGCCGGCATTTGCCAGGCAGCATCCACCATCGAAACCACCGATGAAATCTGGCACGACACCATGGACATCAATGTGAACGGGACTTTCTTCACCTCCCGGGCTGCGTTGAGGGTCATGGTGGAGCAAGGCTCGGGCAGCATCGTGAATATTGCCTCGGACTGGGGGTTGGTGGGCGCGCCTGAAGCTGCCGCCTACTGTGCCAGCAAGGGCGCGGTAGTGATGTTGACCAAGGCCATGGCCATGGATCATGCCAGCCAGGGAATACGGGTTAATGCGGTTTGCCCGGGTGATACCGATACACCCATGATGGACGCGGACTTTGTCCAGCGTGGCCAGACTCCCGAGGAAGGCAGGGCGCTTGCCGGTGAGGGAATTCCCATGGGCCGGATAGCCGAAGTTGAAGAGGTGGCGAGGGTGGTGTGTTTCATTGCCTCGGATGCCGCAAGTTTCATGACCGGTACCGCGGTGCCGGTTGATGGAGGTCATAGCGCGATCTAGCTTCGTGATACTGTCGTTCTAGCCGCTTTAAGGAGTGCCATCATGGGACCGCTCGGTTCACTGAGAATCCTGGATTTCACCACCCTGTTGCCGGGTCCATTTGCCAGCATGATCCTGGCGGACCTGGGCGCTGAAGTACTCAGGGTGGAGTCCCCCACCCGAATTGATCTGGCGCGTGTTACCCCGCCGCTGGACAAAGGAGGTGAATCAGTAATTCATCGCCACCTGAATCGCTCCAAGCGATCATTGTCCCTGGATTTAAAACAAGCTTCCGCTCGGGAATTGATCAAGCGGTTGGTGAAGGAATACGACGTTGTGATGGAGCAGTTTCGGCCCGGTGTGATGGACCGACTCGGCCTTGGCTACGAGGCATTGAAGGAAGTAAATCCCGGGCTGATTTATTGCTCGATTACCGGCTACGGGCAGGACGGCCCGTACCGGGATCGTGCGGGACACGATAACAATTACCTGGCCCTGTCCGGTATTGCGGAAGGGTGCAGACACGCGGGTCAAACTCCGGTTCCTGCCACTATCCAGATAGGCGACCAGGCTGGCGGTTCCTTGTACGGCTTGATCGGGCTGCTCTCGGCGGTTATTCATCGACAACATACCGGTGAGGGGCAACAGGTTGACGTGAGTATGACTCACGCCGCGTTTGCCCTGAACGCTACCGCAGGGCCTGCGGCCCTGGCCGCGGGAGTCAGTTTGCCGGCGGGGTGCGGACCCCTGAGTGGCGGTGGTATTTACGGGTATTACCCCACCCTGGATGGCCGTTATCTGTCGGTGGGGAGTCTCGAGCCCCAGTTCAGGCAGCAGTTATGCCTGGGCCTGGCCAGGGAGGATTTGCAACCCCTGGCGCTGAGTCCTCGACCGGAAGACGAGGCGGCCTTCAAGGAACAAGTGGCCGGGGAGATTGCAAAGCGTGATCTTCAGGAGTGGGTAGAGATGTTCCGTGGCGTCGATGCCTGTGTGGAGCCAGTGTTGGATTTGCCGGAGGCCGCAGCCAGTGAGTTGATGAAGAACAGGGGGATGGTGGTTGATGTGCCTGTGCCCGACGGTGGCATGCAGCAGCAGATAGGCTGCCCTCTGAAATTTTCGGCTTCCGCCGCGAGTTACCGTTACGTTGGCGCCGCCCTGGGCGCGGACAATGAATCAGTGCTAAACGAACTCGGCCTGTCCCCTGCGCAGATCAAAGAACTGATCGAGTCGGGTGCTTTGGGCTAGGAATTCCTGGTTCAGGCGCTGGCGGGAACGGGTATCGGGTTTCCCGCGGCGCGAGCGCGCTTTTGGGCCTTCTTCCATTCCTTTTGCAGCAGGTAAGAATATTCCGGACAGTCAATCTGGATAGTGTGACTTTCGGACAGGGTGTAGTCTTTTTTCATGGTTTCATCGAAGGCCCGCATCTGTTGTTCCATGTCTGCCGGCCCGGGTAGCGCCACCTCGCCAACCAGGTAATCTGCAATGAAGTTCGATTGCAGTTCGGCAATCGGCATCATGGCGCAAACCGGCTGGACCAGTCCCAGGAAGGCCATATCCTTGAGGTCCGGATCGAAAATACGTTGCCACAAGGGGATGCTGTTGCCCGGCGCATCGATGAAGGTCTTGTCGAAAAACGGAAATTCGATGTTGTAACCGGTGGCCGAGATAATGACGTCCACCTGTTCTTCCGAACCGTCCTCAAATAGCACCCGGTCACCGCGCAATTCCTTGATGTCTCCCTTGGGTGTGATATCCCCGTGCACCAGTCTGTTGAACAGTTCCTGTGAGACTGTGGGGTGGCGGCTGTGGAAATGCTCCCTGGGGGGCTTGAGACCAACCCGCTGTGGGCTGCCGGCCATGAGCTTGATGATTGCCTCAATGGTCACGTCCCAGGCAGCCAGCCGTATTCGCCGGGGAACCAGGGTCCTGATCAGGCGTTCAAATAGTCCCGGCTTTTGCATGGGATGCCTGACCAGTTTGTCCTGGGGAATATTCCCCAGCACCTTGGGTATCACCCAGACACCGGAGCGTTGGGCGAGAAACAGTTTTTCGGCACCCTGGCCGATTCGGCCCAGCTCGCAGGCGATGTCCATGGCGGAATTGCCCATGCCCACCACGACCACGCGTTTGCCGTGTAAATCGTGGGGAGTGTTGGTGTCCACGTAATGGTGGCTGTGGAAATGCAGGCCGTCGAAATGTCCGGGATAGGTTGCCAGTCGCGGACTCCAGTGATGACCGTTGGCCACTATCAGGAAATCATAGTGCTCTGTTCTTGCTCCTCCGGGACCTTCCAGGCTGATTTGCCAGCCGCCTCCGTCCTGCCGCTCGCAGTGAGTCACCCTGGTCTGGAACTGGATATGGGGTTTGACCTGGAACTGATCTGCGTAGCGCTCAAACTCGGAGAGAATTTCCGTATGTGTCGGATACTCGGCAATCTCCGGGCGGAACTTGAAGTCCGACAATTCCATCATGCGCTTGGAGGTGTTGATGTGCAGGGAACGGTAGCAGGTGGACATGCCGTTGTCGTTCTGGAAGCGCCAGATTCCCCCAAGGCCGCTGCCGGCCTCGAAAGTATCAAAGGGTATGCCGTGTTGCTTCAATACCTTTGAACAAATCACACCGCTGGTGCCGGCGCCGATAATGCAGGTTTTTGGTAACTGACTCATGGGTCGTGCTTCCGGTTGTTGCCAGGATCAAGTTTGCCGGCCTCTGCCACCCTTAAACGGTGGGAGGTTCATTGGGAGGAAAAATACTTGCATCGATGGTTTCCTGGTAGGCATGCCAGGTGGCGTGTCCGATCAGGGGAATGGTTATTGCCAGGCCGAAAAATGCAGTGGCGAAGCCCAGGGCAGTGGCTAATACGATCAGCAAGATCCAGACGATCATTGCAGCCTTGTTGCGAAGCACTGCATTGATGCTGGTCACTACGGCGGTGACCGCATCCACTTCTCTGTCCATGATCATCGGAAGCGAGAATGCCGAGAAGCTGAAGGTGATCGCGGCGAAAATCGAACCCACGGCGCTCCCGATCCCGTAAAAGGTGGTCAATTCGGACCAGCCTGGCTCGGCCTCTATGGGGAAGAATATGTGCAGCATGGACGCGGCCCGGGCCCAGATCAGGAAAATGACCATCAGCAACAGTGCGAAAACCAGTGCGTTGCCCAGGCATTTTCGTTCTGCCCTGAAGCACCTTGAAAGGGAGGGTTGCTCTCCGCGCTGCAGTTGGGCACTGATCGCATACAGGCCGATAGCCATGACTGGCCCGATAAAAATAAACCCGGATAACAGGGCCAGGAATAACACCCAGCTGCCCAGACCCAGTGCCAGCAGGCTCACCAGGTAACTCAGCGCGGTGACGGCAATGCCGTAACTGAGGCTTTGTCGCGGTGCGCGACGCATATCCGCCCAGCCTTTTTTCAGCCAGCCGAAGGGCGCCATGATGTCGATGTCTCGACTGGGTGCGAGCATCGGTGGTGCCGCTGTCTCGTCTTCACTGTCTGATGAGTTCGATGTCATCTTATTTGGAACTCCCTACTCTCGAGGCCCCCGATTAGTCGGGATGTTACTACCTGCTATGCCCGCAGGTTGCTATTGATTACCTTAATCTGCCTTGAGCGCCATGCCAACTTGAAAGCCAATTCTGACTGCTCTACGGTGGTTTGTGAGGAACAGGATAATTCGGGAGTTTTTACAAGACCGGTAGCGGGGGCTGTAAGGTGCCTGCGGCAAGCACGTATTGAAGACCGGGGGCCTAAAATCAACAATCTACAACAATAGAAACAGTATAAATTTTCGGAGTCCACTATGCATAATGTGCTCAAGACCCTGCACACAGAGCACGCCCATATTTGTCGTGTACTGGATTTTCTGGATACCCAGATAGACTTGCTGGAGAAGGGTGGAAATCCCGAGTGGGATTTGATGAGAGATGTCATGCATTACATGACAAATTTCCCCGACATTTACCATCATCCCAAGGAAGACCTGGTTTTCAATCGCCTGCGTCAGCGCCAGTCTGGTGCGATTCCCGAGATTGACGATATCCTGCACGAGCATGGAGAACTGTCAAAAATGGGTCAGAAATTCCGCGCCGCTATCCAGGAAGTCGAAGGTGGGTCAGTGATGTCGACGGAGGACTTCAGCAAGATGGCACGGGGCTATGTCGACGTGCAGCGGCGCCATGTGGAACTGGAAGAGAGAGTCCTGTTTCCGCTAGCCAAAAAATTCCTGAGGCCGGAAGACTGGACCGAGGTCGACAAGGCCATCGAGTCGCAGCCTGATCCCATGTTCGGCCATATGGTTAAGGACGAGTACAAGCTGATTCGCAGCGCTATTTGCGACTGAGCCTTCACCAGTTGAATTACGCGGCTCCCGGTTCCCGGGTGCTGTGTTACGGTTGAGATCATCCCGGTGTTCCGGGATCGGCGTGCGCGCCCGGGGGCATCCATAAGCTGATCGGCGCTAATCCAGTCATGGCGAATCCTGCTTTTCCCAGGTGCCGGAGGGTCTCTTGTGAGTTGTTGCCATCATTACTACGCCCTGGCCGAGGGTTGCGAAAGCGCCTTCTCGGTTGACATGTCCAAGATCACCCTGGGTCCTGGATGCCTGGCCGAAGCCGGCCAAAGGC
>CAKZML010000013.1 GCA_937128475.1 uncultured Chromatiales bacterium | reverse complement strand
CCTACTACGGACGTTAGTTTTCGATGCGGACCGGTATATATCCGTTCATGACAAGGAAAAGCATGAGTTTATTAGACACAATGTCACGAATCTATTCTGAGACGTTCAGAATCCGGATTGCTTGGGCCATGCCTGTTCTGGTAACGTAAGTGACGTGGTGTCTGTCCCAATTTCATGGGGTAGCACTTACACAGCTATTCTCCTGTAAGTTAAATACAGTTTGTCAGACAGTAAGGGAATGCAATCGCTTAAACCATTTGCTGAGGAAGACATCTCCATGTCCAAAAGAATTTTCGCCCGCCTACTAACCTTGGTCGCTACGCTTCCATTACTTTTTACCTCTATTCAGGCGACTGCAGCGACGTTTTCCGTCACGGCCGAAAGCTGCGTCGCAAGCCCGGGCGGCTATCAATGGGCCGTTGAGCAGGCCAACAACACACCGGGTCGAGATACCATCTCGATCGATGTCCCCCGTTTTTGGGTTTACGATTGTGTTCACCCAGATCCCGCATCGGACTTGCCGATTGCGATTACGGAATCTGTCGACATTATCGGCAACGGCAATACCGCCGATGCGAGTGTGGCCTGGGTCAATCCTGACGGAACAGTAAATGACATCAACACTTGCCCTGCGAAGGAGATCGTTTGGGCCAATTTGGGAGGGGCTCTTCTTGATGTTGGCGTGAGGGGTACTGACTCGTCGGGTATTGATGTCACCATCAACGGCCTAAATATGATCGGGCTGACCACCGTCGGGTTCGTAAGGGAAAACGCGACGTTGACGATTGAGGATTCCGAACTCAGGAATATCTTCTCCGTTAGAAGTAGTAATTGTCTCACCGCCATACTCACGATTCAGGATGGCGCCGATCTGACGCTGAAGAACACTGAGATCTACAGAGCTAACGTTCCGGGAGTTTTGGCCAATTTTGCCCCGTTTCCGGCAGGGACAGAGCTTATAATCGGCGGTGATGGTGACTTGGTCATGGAAAACGTTCTCATCTCTGGTTCAGGAGGTAAGAACACCGTTGCGGTTTCGTGGTACGGAGGTTCGGTCAAGGTCGTCAGCAGCTCATTTCTGGAGAGTAATGGGTTTATTTTGGGGAATACCACGATGGACTTCGTGAATTCCGTCTTCCAAATGTGGGCCTATCAACCGGCCCGTTTCAGAGACAACTTCATCCTTATGAGCGGCAGTGTTCTGACCAGTCGGGCCAGCACTTTCTATTGGGAATCCATTGCATGCCCAAACTGCCTCGTTACCAAGGGCTCGGGAAGTGACGCGACCAAGGGTCTGGGCTTTGTCGGCTACCCGAGCAGCGGCTACGGATTACCGTCAGTGCGCTTTGAGAGTACGGCCCTTGGCAGTTTCGACTTCTTCGAGGATCCCCTTCCGCTGCAGAAGCTCTGGGGCGATCCCCGGGTGTTCAGCTCGGACGCCTACACCTGGGTTCAGCCCACCGACGGTCAGGACGCCGTCGAGTTGGCGGCGATCTTGCCGAACGCCTCCACGACGCCGCCGGGGCTGATCGCCCAAGCCAGTGTGGATATTCTCTTGCAAAGATACCCCATCGTGCCTGGCGTGCTGGTGGAGGCTGTACCGGATGCTGGAGCCGGTGGCGTCAATGAGCTTCTAAATCCCATCGACGGGTCCCCCATCACGTTGGATATCAACGGTTTGCCACGTGTCTACGCCAACGGGACGCGTAATATCGGCGCGGTGCAGAACAGCGATGCCCCAATCCTGTCCGCAACGTCTGGAGATTCTGAGGTGAGCCTTGGCTGGTCTCCCACCCCGGCCGGACAATCGGGGGGCTATGAGGTCTGCACCAGCTCAACACTGCTCACTGATCCGCTGACGGGCCCGTGTCCCGGCACGCCGACCTCCGCCGGACCAACCGAGACCAGCAAGGTTATCAGCAGCCTGACCAACGGCGACCCGTACTGGTTCGCCATGCGTGACAACGCCGGTATCTGGAGTAGGGTGGCGACGGCGACACCGATGGGACCGCTCGGCATCGCCCAACCCACGGCCGCGACTATAGGCGACGGCTCGGTGCAGGTGTTCTGGGCTGAGCCCGCCACAACCGGCGGGTTTAACGGGCTGGTGTCTTACCAGGTGTTCTTTCGGCCCTTCGGTACGCAGACTTGGCTCTCCGGCCCGAAGTCCCTGACCGCCCGCACCACCTTACTGCCCGGACTCGTCAACGGCACGACCTACGAGATCGGGATCATGGCGCAGACCGACGACGGCGGCCTGGTGAGGGAGCTCGGGACGATCACTGCCACCCCGGAGGCCGCACCGACGCTGAGCTATGCGACACCGTCGAACTGGCCGCAGAACACGCCGATTACGCTGACCGCAACCGTCGCCCAGTTGCAGGGGGCAGGTGCCTACACCATCGAGTCAGGCGCGCTCCCCACCGGGCTCTCGCTTGAACCGAGCACAGGAGTGATCTCCGGAACGCCGACCATTCAGCAAAGCATCAGCGCCACCGTCCGCCTTACCGACGGGACGACCGGACTTTTCACCGACGCGATCGTACCGCTGACCATCGTCGCTCCGTCGCCCAGCCCGCAGATCTGGTACCCCACGATCCAGGCAGCGATCGGCATCGGTCCGGTCAGCGCGACCCCGACGCAATCCGGGATACCCGACAGTGCCGTATGGAGCGTCTACCTCGGCGACAGCCTGCCGGCCGGCTTCACGATCGATCCCGCCACCGGGGTCATCAGCGGCACGCCGACCACTTCGCCCGGGCAAGTCGTGGCCATCACAATCCAGGCCTGCTGGGACAGTTGCGACCCCAATGCCGAGGAGGTGCGCCTGGCCCCGATGAAGTTCTACATCGTCCCCAATCTGCAGTACCCCGCCAATACGCAGGCGACCGTAGGCGTTGCGGCGACCGTAACGCCGACCGTAAGCCTCTGGAGCGGTGGTATGTTCAGCATTGAGTCGGGCAGCCTGCCGGCTGGCATGAACCTGGACCCGGTAACCGGCGCCATCAGCGGCACGCCGGAAACGTTGAGCTCCAGCACACTTACAATCCGTTACAGCACCGGGGTAAACGTCACCATCCCGCCGCTCGAGTACGTCTACTCGACCATGCAGATCAATGTGGCGCATCCGACGATCACGCTGACCTACCCGGCGGTGACCGCGAATGTTGGCGAGAGCCTGTCGGTGTCACCGACCGTCACCGGGCTAACCGGCACGACCGTCTATTCGATCATCTCGGGCGCGCTCCCGCAAGGGCTTAGCCTGAACCCGGCGACGGGCGCCATCAGCGGCGTGCCGACGGATACGCCCGGAAGTTTCCCGGTCGTGATTGAGGTG
>CAKZML010000012.1 GCA_937128475.1 uncultured Chromatiales bacterium | reverse complement strand
AAATGAAGTAGAGGGGAATAAATCGGGATATCGAACCCCCGGAAGCAGCTTTATCGGCTATGTCCGGACGACGCAGGTTCTGAAATGGAACTGTTCTGCGAGGACGCTACTTCCGGAGTGCTCACAAACAATGTAGTCCCTTGCTCCAGGTTCTTCCATTCGTATTGACCGAAAGCCACTTGTGGTTTCGGTATTTGGACTGATTCTGAAATTGTGCAGTGCAGTTGACACTGGGCCACTGTTGGCAACAATGGCACTAGGTTCAATTTTCTATCCATGAGATACCCGGCTTGAAACAACTGATTCACGTTCCAAAACATCGCTGCGCTTGACGAATGTTGACCACAAGTGACGCCGAAATCGAATGCAATGACGGACTCAGGTTAACCGGCACGTTTCATATTCCCGAACACGACCCGATTGCGGTGGTGGTTATCGGAAATGCACTGGGCGTCCCCCGCCGCTTCTATGCAAAATTCTCCAGCTACCTGGCCGAGAATGGATTTGCCACACTAACGTTTGACTACAGGGGATCAGCTGACTCACTGGATCGCGAGGCCGGCGCAAGAGGATTTGACCTGGCGCAATGGGGAGAGCGTGACATTCAGGCCGCGCTGGTAAGCGCAGGCAAAAAGTTCCCATGGCTGCCGCTGCATTACCTGGGCCACAGTTGTGGCGGGCAATTACTGGGACTGGCTCCCGACAGCACAAAGCTGACAAGCATCGTCCTGATCGCCGCCACCATGCCCCAGGCGAAATTCTGGTCCTTCCCCAAGAACCTGGGACTGTGGTTTCTATGGCGAATAGTTATTCCCCTGGCCGCCGCCGGCAGAAAGTTTTTCCCGGCTAGGGCACTGAAGCTGGGGTCAGGCGACCTGCCGGTGGGAGTTGTCCGGCAATGGGCAGATTGGGCTCTAAGCGACGGATATTTATTTTCCCGTGCCGCAGATCAGGAGACAGGTCGTTATGCGGCCCTGAGAGTCTCCCTGCTCTGCGTTCACGCAACAGATGATACCTACGCGCCGCCAGCGGCCGTGCGCGCCATGCGAGCTCATTACAGCGGCTGCAAGCAGGAGGAGTGGATACTGGACCCCGACCGCGTGAGTGGGCGAGCCATTGGACATTTGGGATATTTCAAACAAAACATGAAGACTAGCCTGTGGCGCGACCTGGTCAGGTGGCTGAACAACCAGGCCGGGACCGCAGCGGTACTGGAACACTCGGATTAAAGACACTACACACCCGTCCAGCACGCCTGGCCGGAGAATCCTTCAGGGGGGATTCAAATGCAGAACTTCGACTATGACTGGCTGGTGATTGGCTCGGGTTTCGGAGGCAGCGTCTCGGCGTTACGCCTGGCTGAAAAGGGGTATACGGTGGGCCTGCTTGAGGCAGGCCAACGTTTTAAGGATGAGGACTTTGCCGAAAGCGCCTGGAATCTGAAACGCTATATCTGGTCACCGCTAATCGGACTGCGCGGAATCCTCAGGATGACCCCGTTCCGGGATGTCTTCGTGCTCAGCGGAGCCGGTGTCGGCGGCGGCAGCCTGGTTTACGCAAATACCCTGTACCGGGCCAAGACGGAATACTTCAAAAACCCCCAGTGGAGCGCCCTGGCGGACTGGCAAGCGGAACTGGCACCACATTACGACACCGCGGAACGCATGTTGGGCGTGAATACCGTGCCATTCGAAAGTCCCGCCGATTCGCTGCTGAAGAAGGTGGCCGCGCCGTATGGGATGGAACATACGTTCACACGCACGCCGGTCGGCGTGTTCTTCGGTGAGTCAGGACAAACCGTGCCCGACCCGTATTTTGGAGGCGAAGGCCCTGAGCGCACGGGTTGCCTGCGCTGCGGTGCCTGCATGATTGGTTGCCGGCACGGTGCCAAGAATACCCTGGAAAAGAACTACCTCTGGTTTGCAGAGAAGGCCGGCGCGAAGATTCTACCCGGCCACAAAGTCACCGATATTCGCCCCCTGGGAGCCGAGGACGGCAGCGAGGGCTACGAAATATTTACCCAGGACCCCGGAGTCTTGTTCCCGGGGCAACCCGCGCGCTTTACCGCCAGGGGAGTGGTTGTCGCCGCCGGCGCCCTGGGCAGCAACCGCCTGCTTGCCGAGTGTAAACACAGCGGCTCGCTTCCCCGAATCAGTGACCGCCTGGGCGAACTGGTTCGCACCAATAGCGAATCCATCCTGGCACTTACCCTGCCCGATCACTCGCTTGAGTCATGGAATACCGTGGCAATCAGCGCGAGTGTGCACGTGGATGCAGACACCCATATCGAGTTCGTGACCTACGGCAAGCATGCGGATCTGATGGGCGCCCTGCTCCTGGCGCCACTGACCGGCAACGGCAATCGGATCACCCGGCCATTAAAAATGCTGGGAAACATTATTAGGCACCCTTTGAGATTCCTGCGCATGCTTTGGCCTTTCGGCTGGTCAGGGCGCACCCTGATCATCCTGGTCATGCAAAGCCTGGACAACGCCATCGCATTTCGCGCCAAGCCAAAATTATTCGGCAAGGGCATCAAACTGGTCACGGAACAAGATGCGGAGAAACCCAACCCGACCTATATCGATGCGGGCAACAAGGCGGCGGAATACCTGGCCGAACACACCAACGGGATTGCCCAGAGCATGTCCCTGGAAGCCATGGCAAATATACCCAGCACAGCGCACATCCTTGGCGGAGCCGTGATAGGCAGCAGTCCCGCGGATGGGGTTATCGACCAGAACCAAAGGGTTTTCGGCTATCAGAATCTTCTGGTGTGTGATGGCGCGGCTGTGCCCGCAAATCCGGGGGTCAACCCGTCCCTGACCATTACCGCTATGGCCGAAAAAGCCATGAGCGCGGTGCCGGACAAGCGCTAGAATGAGCTAATTGCGGGGGAGAATCGGCCGCTCCAGAGAGCCGCCCCAAATGGGCGACCTCAAAGTAGCGACCATAGTGACCCAGTCCGGGTCCCTCCGATGCGAGGGCGCGTCCTGCGCCAGCCAGATGGACCGGGTCACCAAGGCCGGATTCCGCGAAATCATAACCCTGCAAGAAATTGCGATTCCGCGAGATCAGCGACACTAACGGGTCCGGCACAAGGCAGGAATCGGCCTCCCTGGCCAACCCGTAAGCATCGCGGCGCCAGGATGCCGAAGCAAAACGGACCGGAACGTTGATCCCTTCACCCCCAGCCAACACGGGTCGGACCTTAGTGGCTGAGTCGGGCATCCTTGCCCGCCATTTCCGGTAGTCATCCTGACGCCTCAGTGCCTATCCTAGTGCCAGTAAACCCGGTTGGGAATGTGGCATATTGCCGCACCCGCACAATCATTGCCGTGGAGCCTATTGCAGTGCAGTATTACCCCTATGGACACCCTGCAAGCTCCTGCACTGCCACTGCATTCCCGGCGTTTTCTCAAGGGAATTCTCGCCGTGCGCAATGCCGTGGTGCTGGTGGCCGTGGTGGTCATCGCATTGGCCGCCGGCCCGATGGACCTGGACCTGCCGAGACTACCCATGGCGGCAATTATCGGTTTCCTGATTATTTCCGGGCTGACCCGTCGCCGCAGGCTGGCAAAACCAGAGCTGCCAGGCCAGTCCCAGGTCTTCCTGGAAATGGTCACCGATACCCTGGTGTTAACTGCGCTTTTCTATTTCACGGGCGGGGCAACCAATCCCTTCGTCT
>CAKZML010000011.1 GCA_937128475.1 uncultured Chromatiales bacterium | reverse complement strand
TAATAATACTCACATAAGGATTTGGTCATGGCATCGTTATTCGACAAAGCAGCACTTGGTTCATTGGAATTACAAAACCACCTGGTGATCGCTCCCATGACCCGTAGCCGGGCCACCGACAATATCCCCAATGCCCTGATGGCGGAGTATTACGGGCAGCGTTCCTCCGCCGGCCTGATCATCAGCGAGGGGATCTCCCCATCACCCAACGGCCTGGGCTATCCGCGGATCCCCGGACTGTTCTCCTCAGCCCAGGTAAAGGGATGGAAAGCCTGTACCGCTGCGGCCCACGCCGGCGGGGCGAAAATTTTTGCCCAGCTCATGCACTGTGGACGGGTTGTTCACCCCTTGAATATGCCGGTAGGCGCCAAGGCCGTTGCGCCCTCGGCACTGGGCATTCCCGGCGAGATGTACACCGATGCCCAGGGCATGCAGCCTCATCCTGTGCCTGAGGCCATGAGCGTGCAGGACATCGAGGACGCCATTACCGAGTACGCCACGGCGTCCAGAAATGGGATCGAGGCAGGTTTTGACGGTATCGAGCTTCATAGCGCCAACGGCTACTTGCTAGAGCAGTTCATTCGTCCCAGTAGCAATCAGCGTACCGACGGTTACGGCGGCAGTATCGAGAATCGTGCCCGCTTCGTGCTGGAAGTGGTTGATGCGGTGATCGCCGCCATAGGCAAGGAGCGGGTAGGCATCAGGCTTTCGCCTTACGGTGTGTTTAACGACATGCCCCTGTACGAGGACATGGAAGCCGATTACAGCTACCTGGCCCAGAAACTCAACGACCGCGGGCTCATCTACGTGCACCTGGTTGATCACTCGTCCATGGGCGCGCCAGAGGTGCCGGATTCGATCAAGCAGACCTTCCGCAAGGTGTTCAAGGGATGCCTGATCCTCTCCGGTGGCTACGACGCAAAGCGCGCCCAGGCGGACCTGGATGCAGGCAAGTGTGACCTGATTGCGGTTGGCAAGCCGTTTATCGCCAATCCTGACCTGGTGGCCCGATGGAAAGCCGGAGCCGAGGAGAACACGTTTGATATGGCTACCTTCTACACACCGGGCGCCAAGGGCTATACCGACTACCCCTTCATGAAGTAACAACCAGCAGGGTCGCACCGGGAATCTCCGGTGCGGCCGTCTTTGGCCGGCTGCTCCGGGCTACTGAGCAGGCAGACGGGTGTTGTCCTCACGCATCAGGAAGCCGAACCCCTCGAACTCGAATGTCACCACGCCTTCCCAGGTGGGAACCGGTGTTGCCTTACCCTCCAGCACCAACTCGAATGCCTTTTGGGTCTCGATAAGTAATTCAGGGGCAGCCCTTGGGGTGTTATGGGCAGGGAACAACGCGGTGAGCCCGGGTGCAAGCTCTGCAAGGCGCGCGATAGACGCCCGATAGGCCGCAAGGTCGGTCTCCGGGAAATACAGCCAGATGGGCCCCTCGTAGAACGTATCCCCGGTCCACATAAATCCGGACTCACGCTCCAGCAGGGCGATGGCATCATCGGTGTGCCCCGGGAGTTGCAAGACTTCCAGCCTGCGTCCGCCCAGGTCGATCACATCGCCTTCCCGGACTGTCCCGGTGATGGTGAAGGGCTTGATCCGATGGGAGGCCAGGGTGACGCCCTCAGGCAGGCCCTTGCACAGCGCCTCCGGGGAGGCCTCCATGGTGACCGTTTCATTGGCCACTCCATGGCTGTTTTCGATGGAGAACTCCGTCGACACCGAGAGTATTTCGTCAAACTGGTAATTGCCGCCAATGTGGTCGAAATGGGTGTGGGAATTCAGCACGGTAACTGGCTTGTCGGTCAGTTGATCGACAATCGCCTTGATATCCCCCATGCCGTTACCGGTATCGAAGAGCAGGGCCCGATCATCCCCGGTAATCAGGTAGGAGATGACCTCTTGCCACTGAAAGGGCTCATAGATGGCGAAGACGCCCGGTTCCACGTTGTAGACTTCGAACCACGAATTGGAACTGGAGTGTTTCTCAAACGAGGCATAGGCGGGGCGGGGCAAGCGTTCACAGAAACTGGCGAGATCGTCTGCGTGCACGCTCAAGGGGGCAAGCCCCAGGATCATCACTGCTGTGCAGAATCTTTTCGCAAATCCTGGCTTATCCGAACTACCCGTCATAACAACTCCTGCGACGACGATGAATGGCCCCAGTGTCAGAGCCAGATTTTTGGGAACTGTATCCCAG
>CAKZML010000010.1 GCA_937128475.1 uncultured Chromatiales bacterium | reverse complement strand
GATCCGCTGTACAACGGACTTGAACGGCGCCGCTCTCGTGGTGAGCGCTTCGATGCCCTGGTGGAAGAATTCATTACTGCTGCCGAGGAGGTCTTCCCTGGAATACTGATCCAGCTGGAAGACTTTGGAAATGCCAATGCCTTCCGCTTGCTGGATCGCTATCGCGATCGCACATGTTGTTTCGATGACGATATCCAGGGAACTGGTGCGGTGACCCTGGCGGGCATCATGGCGGCGTTGCGAATTACCGGAGGCAAGTTGGCCGATCAGCGGATGTTGTTCCTGGGCGCCGGCGAGGCTGGCATTGGCATCGCTGATGCAATGGTCGCGGCACTGGTGGAGGAGGGCGTTGATGCCGAAGTGGCCAGGAAGCAATGCTGGTTCATGGATAGCCAGGGACTGTTAGTTAAAGAACGTGGCCAGGTCGCCACGTCCAAGCGCCTTTATGTCCACGATCACGAAGGTACCCAGAGTTTCGCCGAGGCGGTGAACATGCTTGAACCTACTGCCATCATCGGCATCTCCGGGCAGCCCGGAAAGTTTACCCGTGAGGTGGTGGAGGCCATGGCACGGATCAATGAACGCCCGATCGTTTTTGCCTTGTCCAACCCGACGTCCAAGTCCGAGTGTACCGCCGAGCAGGCCTACACCTGGAGCGAGGGAAGGGCGATCTTCGCCAGTGGAAGTCCTTTCGATACGGTACTTCTTGATGGGCAGAAACTGGTGCCCGGGCAGGGAAACAATGCATACATATTCCCCGGTGTAGGACTGGGCGTGATTTCCAGTCGCTCTCGCCGGGTCACGAACGAAATGTTCCTTGCGGCGGCTCGCACTCTCGCAGGACAGGTGACCGAAGCGGATCTTGAGCAGGGGCGCATCTACCCGCCGTTGTCACGCATCCGTTACGTGTCAGCAGCTATCGCGAAAGAGGTGGCTGCCATTGCCTACCGTGACGGGTTGGCCGACCGTGAGGAACCCGATGATATCCAGGCCGATGTCTACGCCCAAGTTTACCAGCCCGTGTATCCCCATTACGCCTAGCTGGCTTTGGCGACCTGGAGTTGATGTTCTTCTGCACTCTCCCCTGATTTGCGGAAGGACGTTGGCCATACCGCGGCAGGCGCAATACCTGCCGCGGTTATCTTAGCAACGAAGGGACCAGCGGAGTGCGGCGTGATTCGGGTTTCACCATCAGCATCTGCACATTGCCGATAGCGTGTTCCAGGAACGCCCCTTCGCAGTAGCAATAGTAGTATTCCCACATCCGCAGAAATTCTTCCGAATAACCCATGCCGCGTATTCGGGTGAGTTGCTGATTGAAGCGCTCTCGCCAGTGACGCAGGGTGGTGGCGTAATGTTCACCGATATCTTCCATGTGAAAAAGACGCATGTCTGTTTGGCTGCTGATGGAATTCAACATGGCGGTGACCGACGGAAGAAAGCCCCCGGGAAAAATGTAGCGCTGTATGAAGTCCACAGATTTCAGTGCCCTGTCGTAGCGCTGGTCGGCAATGGTGATGGCCTGTAAAGCCATCATGCCGCCTGGTTTTAGCAGGCTGGCGCAGCGAGAGAAATACGTGTCCAGATACTTGTGCCCTACCGCTTCGATCATTTCGATGGATACAAGCTTGTCGAACTGTCCTTCCAGGTCACGATAGTCTTTTAGCAGCAGGGTGATCCGGTCTTCCAGGCCGGCCTCGGCAACTCGTGCCCGGGCAAATTCATATTGCTCCCTGGATATCGTGGTGGTGGTTACCTTGCAGCCGTAATGAGTTGCTGCGTGAATTGCGAACCCACCCCAGCCTGTGCCGATTTCCATCACGCTGTCTTCTGGGCCCAGTTCGAGCTTCTGGCAGATCCTGTCCAGCTTGGCGGCCGAGGCTTGTTCCAGGGTGGCTCCGGGATGCTCGAAGATCGCCGCGGAGTACATCATGGATTGATCCAGCCAGAGGCTGAAGAAGTCATTGCCCAGGTCGTAGTGGGCGGAGATGTTTTTCCGGGAACCGGATTTGGTATTGCCGTTGATCCAGTGCAAAGCCTTGCGCAGGGGCGCTGAGAGGCGGGCGGTGCCTCCGTCCAGGTTCTCCAGTACGTTGCGGTTGCGCACCAGCAGGCGAATCAGTCCGGTCAGGTCATCAGTATTCCAGTAGCCCTGCATATAGGCTTCTGCGGCGCCGACTGCTCCGCCTAGCGCAAGGCTGGTATAGAAGCGCCCGTCGCTAACCTTGATGCGAGAGCTCAATGCGCCCCTGCCTTCGGTGGCTGCGAAAATCTTGCGTCCATAGCCGTCGGAAATACTCAGCTGGCCATAGCCAATGTGTTCCATCCTGGCCAGCACGAGCTTGCGAGCCAGTCTCTGGCCCGGGCTCATTGCGTAGGCAGCGACCGGGTAATCGTCCGTGAAACAGCTGGTGTCTAGTTCGCTCATTGACTCGTCCGTGTTGAGATTTGCTTGTCTGGATGGGTGATAAATGGGACTCCCTTGATCCACAACTTCATTGCCTGCCAGTAGATGGCCACCGCGACCTTCAATGTCATAGGCGGATAACTGGCCAGGATCCAGGCCAGGGAACGGCCTGTGATTTCTTTTTTACTGAGTTTCAGGGTCGCACTGAAAAAACGCTTGTTCTTCGCCGTGTTGGTAATTCGCAAGGTAAGGGTGTCTTGCGGATCGGTGAGAAACCATTCGTAATTCACATTCATATCCATGAAGGGAGAGACATGCAGGGCCTTGGCGGTAGTGAATTTTTTGAACTGATCATCTCCACGCCGTTGATTCTCGGTGAGCACGTAGCAATGGTGATCACCCCAGGGGGTATTGGTCACATCGGCTACGATGGTTTCTACTTCACTACCGGTTTGGTCAAAGCAGTAATACATGCTGATGGGATTTATGCAGTAGCCGAAGTAGCTGAGATTGGTCAGCAAGCGAATGGGTCCCGTGGGCCGCACGCCTGTGCGTTGCTCTACCAGGTCGCGTACTGAATTCTCCAGGGAGTCTTTCGGGTCACCCAGGTAATTCTTTCGATTGAAGCGGGCAAGGGCCGGACGGCTTGTCGACCAGAGCCAGCGGCCCTCGAATACCTGGTCCAGTTCAGATAGGTCCAGGTACATCATGTACACGTCGTAAATGAACGCGTTCTTCACAGGAGTCTTGCGGCCATGAATGACCTGACCCTTGTAGATGCAGCTATCCACTGCTGTTTGCCTGTTTGAAGTGTCCCAGTGCCGCCAGGGCGCTGGCCACGCCGTCCTCGTGAAAACCGTTACGCCAGTAGGCGCCGCAAAAGTAGCTGCGGTTCTGCCCGTTTAGCTCTTTTTGTCGCCCCTGTGCCTCAACCCCAGCCAGGGTGAATACCGGGTGGGTGTAGTTATAACGCTTGATAACCAATTCAGGACGGATTTGCAGACCACTGTTGAGGGTCACGAAGAACTGCCGTTTGCAGGTCAGGCTGTGAAGTCGATTCAGGTGGTAGGTCAGGGCTGCGCGTCCGTCTCCCTCCACCGGCACGTGGTAGTTCCATGATGCCCAGGCAGCACGTTTGCGAGGCATTAGTGAACTGTCACTGTGAAGTATCACCTCGTTATTTTGAAAGGGGATGGCGCCGAGTATCTCGTGCTCGGTTTGGGTGGGGGCCTCTATCATGGCCAGGGCCTGGTCGCTGTGGCAGGCGAAGAACACGCAGTCGAAACTTTCCGCTTCCGAGTAGGCGGTCTTGATCAGCACCTCGTTCGCGTTGCGGATCACGCTCTGCACCGGACAGGAAAGCCGAATCCGGCTCTCATGGCCTGCTACAAGTTTTCTCACATAGGCCTGTGAACCGCCTTCCACGACTTTCCACTTGGGACGATTTTCCAGGCTCAGCAGTCCATGATTGTCGAAGAACCGAATAAAGAACTGCGCCGGCATTTGGCGCATCATTTCCGGCTCGGCCGACCAGATGGCCGCTCCCATGGGAATCAGGTACTGGTCGATAAACTGTTTTGAATAGTCGCCCTGGTCCAGGTAGTCCCCCAGGGACATATCACTTTCCTGTTCACCCAGGAACGGTAAGGCCTCGCGGTTGAAGCGCAAGATATCCCGGATCATCTTGTGGAAGGAGGGACGGAATAAATTGCGTCTCTGGGCGAATAATCCATTGAAGTTCGAGCCGTTGTACTCAAGCCCGGTTTTTTTGCACTGGACGCTGAAGCTCATTTCGCTCTCCCTCGCGCCAACGTCCAACTCATCCATGAGGTGCAAAAAATTAGGATAGGTGCGGTCATTGAAGACCATGAAACCGGTGTCCAGGAAAACCGGCCCGGTTTCGCTCTGCATCTCCAGGGTATTGGAATGGCCGCCGACATAGTCCTCGGCCTCGAATACCGTGATTTCGTGCTCCCGGTTTAAATGCCAGGCCGCTACATTACCAGCGATGCCTGATCCGACGATCGCAATTTTCATCTGCGTCACCTGGTCATGGTCAATGTAAAGGTAATCACCATTTCTGGGGCACCTTCTTGACTTTGCTCATGTCGTATCCCATTGACTCGATCAGGTCCAGCATCTGCTGGTAGTCGTCGTCACTGATAGTGGGAGTGCGGGCCATGATCCACACGTAGTCACGCTTGTTGCGTCCAATGATGGTCTGGGAGTAATCCTCGGTGAGATAAACGATCCGGTAGTCAGCCTTGATCGGCCAGACAAACCGCATGCCCCAAACCGCATTGGTGTCGGTATCGGTGACAAAACCCACCGGGTGGTGAACTTTTTCTTCGCCGTCGAAACCATCCTTGCGGAACACGAAGGTGGTGGCGATGCTGCCGTCGGGCTTCAGCTCATAGCTCTCCACCGCGTTATGCGCACCCTTCTCAAGGAAGGTGGTGATGCCGCCGATAACGTACCAGTCCCCCATGAAGCGCTCCAGCTCCACGTGGTCAACTGTGGCCAGGGGAGGCTGGTTACCGGCGCAGGCGCCCAGTAACACGCTAAGGAAAATCGCACTCAGCCGCCGGTAGGGCAAGGAGTTAGAGGTTATTGTCATGGCTAAATCAACTCGTAGCGCAGGGTGCGGTCACCCTTGATGTTGGACACCAGCCCCAGCCACTGACGGTCCGGGGAGTACCAGATTTCCATATCCAGATTTTTGCCACGCATACGATACCCCTGTGCCGGGACCTCCTTTCCTCGGACTTTATAGCTTAGTCCGGGTAAGGATTCGATGACAACCGGAATCAGTTCACCGGTCTGGGAATTCAGCAGCCTGGACTCCTCCAGAAAGCGCGGGTCCCAGTAGGCAAAGCTTTTTACACAGCTTTGGACTGAGGCTTGAGTACCGGTGGCAACGACCTGGAAGCTCTCCGGGCCGCGCTCACCCACCACCGAGAGTAACTTGCCGTTGGCGTCGGTGCGGGATTCCAGTCTCTCCAGGCAGTCTCCCTGCCAGGTTTCCGTGTTCTGGTGCTGATACCGGTAGGCGGTGATGAAAAGGAACTTCACCTGGAAGTCCGCTTCGGTGACCAGTTGGCGCTGTTGCTGGTCACCGCTCAGGGAGAAGCGGTGAAAGCCGATAGGGGAGTCATCCAGGTAGACCTTGAAATTCCACTCCAGGCGCTGCTGATCTGCGGTGGATCCGGTTTCATCAGCCAGCGCTGCCGGGCTCGCAAGCCATGACAGACCCAGGATGATTAGGAGCGTTGGCAGATATCGGTACCGGCTCGCTGTTGAATCAGTCACTGGTCTTTACTCCGGCTGGGGCCTGGGAAGAAGGCATTGGTACTGGCAATGTAGTCGGCGTATTTGGGTCGACGGGTGGCAATGGTTTTTTCAAGCATTGCCACGCCGGAAACTTTCAGCAAAAGGAAGCTCATCAGCAGTGGAGAGATAATTGTCAACCATGCGCCACTGGAGGCGGCGACCAGGTAGAAGCCCCACCAGACACAGAAGTCACCGAAGTAATTGGGATGCCGGGTGAACCGCCACAGTCCGGTGCGCATGACCTTGCCCTGGTTTTCAGGATTGGCCCGGAACCTGGCCAGCTGGAAATCGCCAACGGATTCAAAGAAAAACCCGGTTAACCAGAGCGCTACGCCCAGACCGTCCAGCAGGCCCAGGGGGGCGCTGCCTGAGATGGCGGCCAGTACTGGCAGCGACACGAACCAGGCAAGTACGGCCTGGAGTCCGAACACGATGTACAGGCTCTTGAGAGGGAAGTTGGGTGAGTTGTTCTTGCGTATTTGCTGGTAGCGGTAGTCTTCTTCCTCACCCCAGTTGCGCCAGCCAATGTACAGGGAAAGTCGCAATGCCCAGATCACCAGCATTGCCAGTACCAGGCTGGTGCGCGGCCCCAGTTCTTCGGCCTGGCTGGCGTAGCCCAGGGCGCTGATAACGAACATCAGTGACCACATGGAATCAACGATGCTTACGTCTCGCCGGACCAGGCTCACCAGCCAACCGGCCACGCCAAAAAGCAGGGCGCCACCCAGGGCAAATAACACTGGCTGGGAGGTGATCATCATAAAGTTCTCTCTTCCGTGGTGCGTATCGGATTGCCAGAGGTTTCCATGCCAGTCCTGTTGAGTCTCCTGGCCAGCTCCAGCATGCCAGGCAGAATCATTCCCCATGTGATCGCCAGGGCGATCATGGCCGCTACGGGTTCATTCAACGTCACTGCACCGATTTTCGAGCCTGAGTAATACGACAGGGGCCCAAACACTGCACCTAGCGCCGCTGCCAGCAAGAGCTTGGACTGAAGCCAGCGGAATGACACGTTGAAGGTGGTGGCAAACAGCAGCCACATGCCCAGGATCCAAAGCGGAGACATGCCGGGGACCACGGTGCCGGTGGAGTAGGAGAGCAGGCCGGCGCTAATCATGGCGCTGTCTACCGTAATACCTACCATTCCGGTGGTGAAGATCAGCAACATTTCACGGCTCGGCTCCTTAACCAGGCGCAGGTGAATGGCAACTGCCACTATTACCGCAGCCGGGCCGAGCAGGGGAAGCTCATTGGCTCCTCCAAGAACGCTGGCAAGCCAGGCGATCTTGAAGGCGATGATATTAATCAGGAAACTAGACATTCGTTTTCTCCGCGGCAGGCTTTGCGGGCCTGAAAAGGTAGTGCCCGACAAACCATTCCTGTCCGCCGTGTGAACCAAAGAGTTCGCTCACCGATAGATAAAAGATTCTCCAGCGCATGATCCATTTGTTGGAGTCTGCCTTGCCGTACACCTGATCGAACAAATTGCTGACCTGGTTACGGTTATCGTCCATGTTGTTCAGCCAGGCTTCGGCCGTATCCTGGTACTCCTGACCCGACCAGCGCCATTGGTTGGCAATGTTCAGGTGTTCCTGGAATTTCAATGGAAGATCTTCGCTGGGCATGATTCCTCCGGAGAAGAAATGCCTGCTCATCCAGTCAGCCGGGCCTCCGTCGATGAATTCATAGGCGGCGCTTCTATGGCAGAAAATATGCATGAAGAACGCCCCGCCTGGTTTTAACCAGCCGGAAATTCGTCGAAAAAGTTCCCGGTAATTTCGCATGTGCTCGAACATCTCGATAGATACGATCCGGTCGAATTTCCGGTCGATGTCGAAATTATTCATGTCCGCGGTAATTACCTGGAGATTTGACAGGCCACGCTGTCTGGCCTGGCCTTCAATGTATTCTCGTTGAGAGGCGGAATTGGATACTGCCGTCACGGTCGAATTTGGAAAGTGTGCCGCTGCATACAGGGAAAAGGATCCCCATCCGCAACCCAGGTCGAGGATATCCATTCCATCTACCAGCTCGGCTCTTTCTGCGGTGATAGTCAGCGCAGAACGCTCGGCTTCATCCAGGGTCTTGGCCCCGCCTGACCAGTAGCAGCAACTGTATTTGCGGTGGCTGCCCAGGCAGGCTTTGAAAAAGTCCGCCGGTACCTCGTAGTGCTGTTCGTTGGCCAGCTTGGGTACCGGGGCGATTTCGGAATGATTCATCATGTCGACGAATTCCTCCAGCTGTGTATTGCCGGGGGTATCGAAGGCCGCGATGCTGGCTAGCCTGTTTCTGAGCAGGCGCCTGATTCCGAGGCGAATGACCGAGTCCGGAATAAATCCGGACTCGGCCAGTCGGTTTGCTATGTTTGCAAAAATTGACATGTTTTAGGGCTGAACAAAGTCGTCTAACAGAATCAGGTTCAGGGCAGATTCTTCTGCACTGGCGTTCGGGTCACGGGCAATCGCGGTATATACACCGCCGGCGTCCAGGGTGACGTTAGCGAAGATTGCAACATCCTTGGTACCGGTGGGCGTTACCGAGACGTCATAGCTGCCAGGGGCCAGGGCCAAGAAGCCGGTGTTTGCCTTCAATGGTACACCTGAAAGGCCGGGAACCGGGCTTTCCTGGGTGATATCGGCGTCCGGTGCGGTGACATAAATATCCACGGGGCCGGCCAGGGTAGAGGCGTGTACCAGTCGAAGCTTCGCTTCGGTGGCAACCCTGCGGGGGTCGTCACTGATGACCAGCGCGTCAATCATAGCCAGTTCGTCAATGGCGATGACGGTGTAGATCTCGCCAGCGTCCAGGGGCAGATCGGCGTCGATCGCAACCACTCCGATGTTGTCCACCGGGGTGACTTTCACGTTGTAGGTGTCTTCCGGAAGGTTCAGGAAGCCGGTGAACTCAGTAAACGCCAGGCTCGCGACCGCAGGGGTCTCGAAGTCGTCATTCACGAAGATACTGACTGCCGGAGCGTCGGGTGAAGCGTGGACGACTCGCAGGTCTGCCGGAGTATTGATGTCCAGAATTTCTGCTGAGCCTTCGCCGGTCAGAACTACCAGGCTGATCGGGGCGCTACCTGTGGCAGTGTTCTCAACGGCGGTGATCAGGAGGTTGTTACCGTCGGCCAGCGACACCGTGCCGGAGTCAAAGACCTTGGATGTATCGCGATCCGCAGGATCCACGTTCTCGGGCACTACACGAATCTGGTAGTCGCCAGCGGGTACCTCTATTGGTCCCAGGTCTCCCTTAAAGGAGAAGGTACCGACAGCGGCTTCGGCGGAAAGGTCGGCACCAGGTGTGGTGGCGAATACGTCAACGGTAGGGGCCATCGGAGCTGCATGAACCACTCTAAGGCGGGCGAAACCGGCAGGAACCGGGGTGTCTTCCTGATCAATAATGAGGGGCTCAATGTTAGCGACATCGCCCACTGCGATAACGCTGTACAGGGTGTCTGCAGCGAAGGTCAACGCTGCCGGGCCTATCACGGCCACTTCACCACCAGGGGTGATGCCGTTCACGGTGATCTCGTACTCACCGACTTCGAGTTCCAGAGCGGCGGAGCCGACCTTGTAGTCCACACCGGCCAGGGCCTCGGCGCCGTCAACCAGCACGTTAACCGCGGGGGCGTCGGGGGAAGCGTGCAGAACCTGGAGTTTGAAATACTCAACCGGCAGGTTTTCTACAGGCGCCGGGGCGTCGTCGTCGTCATTATGGAAACAGCCGCCAAGGCCAAGGCTTGCGGCAATCAATGTAAGGGGTAAGAGCTTTCTCATGGGTCCATCCTCGGTGAAGTTGAGCGCTGATTGTGCGCGGACTTGCCGGGGAATTGATTTCACAGCAGTTTCAATTTGTATCTGTTTGTAACTTGTTGGTTTATCAGTGACATAGCGGTGCCCTTTGGGGATATGATTGCACCATGATCAAGGTTCTCCTCATAGATGACGACCGCAAGCATTCTGAATTGCTCAGGGCCTACCTGAAACAATTCGGAATTACCCTGGAGTGCGCCGGGGATGCGGACGAGGGATTGCTCAAGCTGGCCAGGAGCGAGCCTGACCTGTTGTTGCTGGATGTCATGCTTCCCGGACGGGATGGCTTTGAAATCTGCCGTGAGATTCGCAAGACCAGTAATATCCCGATAATCATGCTGACCGCTCGTGGCGATGTATTCGACCGGATTTCTGGCCTGGAAATAGGCGCGGACGACTATGTGGCCAAACCGTTTGAACCTCGCGAACTGGTGGCTCGAATCCAGACGATACTTCGGCGAATGGACGCTCCGGGTGCAGATCAACAGCTGCTGACGTTCCAAGGCTTGCAGATAGACAAAGGCTCTCGGAAAGTCACGGTGGATGGAGCCGGGGTTGAATTAACCTCAATGGAATTCGAATTGCTGGTGGTACTGGCCCAGCGCGCCGGCAAGAAAGTCTCGCGGGACGAGATTCTAAATCAGCTCAGGGGTATAGACGCGGCCATCCTGACCCGGGCAGTGGATATCATGGTCAGCCGTTTACGTAACAAGCTGGGTGATTCGGTCAAACCGCCGCGTTTTATCGAAACGATCTGGGGAATGGGCTACTCATTCATTGCACGGCGCGCGGACGATGTTTAAAGCACTGCCCCGGTCACTGTCGTTTCGTTTGCTGGCAATTTTTGTCGTCCTGGCTGTGTTGTTTGTCTATGGCGCAACCGTGGCATTGCGCTGGGTTTATTCAGGTGATGACCTGCGCAGTTTGATCAGTGGTCACCTTTCCCTGCATGTGGACTATGTGCGGCAGGACATTGGGAACCCGCCCCGCATAGACCGGGCAATCGCGATTACCCAGAAGGTACCCGTTGATATTCGCATTAAGGGACCGGATCTGGACTGGGCCTCTGACGTGAATTTCCCGCAGGTGGCCGACTTGAGTTTTGGCACCAGTTCGTTTTTTGGCGAGGAGCCAGGCACCTGGCTTGATGAGCTGGAAGATGTCGAGTTCGCCGTGATGGACAAGCATCGGTTCATGAAGATTATGCAGGGACCTTATGCAATTATTGTTTCCACACCACGAATCTCGGATCCTTCTTCCCGCCTGGACTTTTTGCCGATCATCCTGAGTATCGGTTTGCTGCTGTTGGCCCTGGCGTATGTTTTCGTGCGCTATTTGGTCCGGCCTATTGACTCTATTCGCGAGGGTACCGCGAGAATTGGCAAGGGAGATTTCGATCACCGGATTGACGATTATCGCAATGATCAGCTTGGCGACCTTGCCCAGGACGTGAATAAGCTGGCCGCCGATGTCAGGGGGATGCTGGATGCCAAGCGACAGTTACTGCTGGGTATCAGTCACGAACTGCGATCGCCGCTGTCGCGGTTACGTCTGTCGCTTGAGTTCATCGATGACGGTGAAGGGAAAGAGAATTTGCGAGCCGAGATCGCAGAGATGGAACAGATCGTCTCCACCTTGCTCGAAGCTGAAAGGCTTAATACCCGTCACGCGGCCCTGAATCGCACCGAGGTGCATGTCCGGGAACTGGTGGATCAACTTGTTGCTACTTACTTTGGCCGCGACAAGGCCAGGATAGAAGTGCAGTTTGAGGATGACTCCATCGTGGCTAATGTGGATGACACCCGATTGATCCTGCTGATCAAGAATCTGCTGAGCAACGCCCTCAGGTATTCCGGGGAAGACTCGGGCCCGGTGAGTCTTGAAGTCTCTCAGGACAAGGGCGTGCTGGTAATCAAGGTACGCGATCATGGACCGGGATTTTCTCGAGAGCAGGCGGATAATATTGGTGAGCCGTTCTTCAGGGGAGATCCCTCTCGCACTCGGCAGACAGGCGGAGCGGGTCTGGGCCTGTACCTGACCAAGCTGGTTGTGGTGGCCCATGGTGGCACTTTGAAACTGGATGAAACCTACACAGATGGCGCCTGCCTGGTAGTCAGGCTTCCCGGTTAGGGTTTTGTTGCGCTGAGTCGGGTGTTGCTGAGGTTAGTCGCTGCAGCGGCGGCCAGTGGATGTCTTAATAGCCATGCCCCATTGACCGAAAGGTTGTGAATCTTCGAACCAGCTTTGATAATACGCGCTCACACTTTCGACTGAATTCAGACTTGATTGATATCGCTGCGGGGAGATTCCCGGCAGCACCAGGGAATACTCATGGGTAATTTGCTTTGGATCGCTTCCTATCCGAAATCCGGGAACACCTGGGTTCGGGCATTTTTGGAAAACTATCTGCAAAATTCCGATCGGGCAGTCGATATTAATTCCTTGCACCAGGTTTCCACCGCTGAGTCCTATGCCCACCGATTTCAGAAGTATTTGAAAGAGGGACAAAAAACCACTGATCTGAGCGCCGAGCAAATTTGTGCGCTTCGTCCCATGGTTCAGCAGGACATCGCCCAGCAGGCCAACGGAACCGTTTTTGTGAAAACCCATAATTACTATGGTGAGTTTGAAGGACATCCGTTGCACAACGCCTCCGTGACCTCCAGTGCCATCTATATCGTGAGGAATCCCCTGGATGTGACCCTGTCCATGTCGAATTACTTTAACTATTCGATCGACGAGGCGATTGACTACATGGCCGAGGAGATGACCGGTACGCCCAACGAAGTGGAAAACGTTTCCCAGATCATTACTTCCTGGTCGATGCACGTGGAAAGCTGGACCCGGGAAGAAAATCCCGCCTTGCTGGTCTTGCGCTATGAAGATCTGCTCAGCGACCCGCGTAAGGCCTTTAGAAAAGTGGAGTCCTTTCTCAATCTTAGGAAGGATCCCGCTCGCCTTAAGAAAGCGATAAAGCATTCGTCATTCGATCAACTCAGAGCCCAGGAGCAGAAGCGTGGCTTCGTGGAGAAGCATGAGATTTCGAATTCGTTTTTCCGTCATGGCAGAAAGAATCAGTGGCGGGAAAAGCTCAGCGATGCCCAGGTGCAGAAAATTGTCGATAACCACCGGGTGCAGATGGAGCGTTACAAATATATTCCCTGATTTTGCCGGAATGTCTGCAGCAAATTCAGAAATGCCGCTTCGGTCGGACAATTTCGGTGAAATGATTGGGTAATAGTATCCATTGGCTATTACACTCCCGGTTTGGAACCGCAGAAGTGATCGTGTGAACCAGTCTCCCGCCAACAGTCTCGAAGAAACCGCCGAGCAGCGTACCCGCCATGGGATTATTGCCGCGCTCATGGCCTACACCATGTGGGGCCTGTTTCCGATTTATTTCAAGATAGTCTCTGATGTGGAAGCGCTGGAGATGCTGGCCCATC
>CAKZML010000009.1 GCA_937128475.1 uncultured Chromatiales bacterium | reverse complement strand
AATAAAACAGAGGCTTCCCGGGAATAACTGATGACTACATACGATCAAAAAGATCTGTTTACCTACGTGCTGCGGCTTGGTGATTCAGGCCTGGTGCTGGGCCAGCGACTTTCCGAATGGGTGGGCAAGGCGCCCATGCTTGAAGAGGAAATGGCCCTGGCAAATATGGCCCTGGATATGGTCGGCCAGGCCAGGAATTTCTTGTCTTACGCCGGCGAGCTGGAGGGCAAGGATAGGGGTGAAGATGAGTTGGCCATGCATCGGGATGTGGGCAGTTTCAGCAACCCCTTGCTGGTGGAGCAGCCCAACCAGGATTTTGCGTACACCATGGTTCGCCAGTATTTCTTCGCCAGTTTTGCCGAGCGCTTGTTCGAGCAGTTACAACACAGTGCCGACAGTCGACTGGGTGGTATCGCCGCCAAGGCAGTGAAGGAATGTCGCTATCATGCAAGGCATAGTGGCCTGTGGCTGGTGCGCCTGGGTGATGGCACCGAGGAAAGTCGCAAGCGTGTGACCCGGGCAGTGGAAGACCTGTGGCCCTACACCGGCGAATTGTTTGAAATGGATGAGGTTGATCGCAGCTTGCTTGAGGCAGGCGTTGCGGTGGATCTGCAGGCGATGAGATCGGATTGGCGCGAGGCCCTGGACCAGGTGCTTGCCGAAGCCCGTCTTTCGCCGCCCTCCGATGATGCCTGGATGCACAGTGGAGGGCGCAGCGGTCGTCACTCTGAACACCTGGGGCATTTGCTCGCGACCATGCAGATTCTTCCCCGTTCCTATCCCGATGCCAACTGGTAGCAGGCGGCAGCGGTGATCACTTCATCCCCCGATGCACAAACAAGCCAGGTATGGCAGATACTGGAGGCCGTTCCTGACCCGGAAATTCCGGTGCTGAGTATTGTCGACCTGGGTATCGTACGTGAGGTTGCGTGGCAGGATGATTGTCTGCTGGTAAGTATTACGCCGACGTACTCGGGGTGCCCGGCCGCCGATTTGATTCGCAGCCAGGTGGGTTGTGCGCTGGCTGCAGCAGGATTCGAAACTGCCAGGGTAAGCGAGGTATTGACCCCCGCGTGGACCACTGACTGGATCAGTGAGGCGGGACGGGAAAAGCTGCGTCAATATGGCATCGCGCCACCTGAAAAAGCTACCGGCAGGCGAGGTTTGTTTGCCCCGGAACTGACCATACATTGTCCTCGCTGTGACTCCCGACGTACCGAGTGCATCAGTGAGTTTGGCTCCACGCCGTGCAAGGCCCATTACCGGTGCCTGGATTGCCTGGAACCTTTTGATTACTTCAAGTGCCTTTAGGGCCGGACGCGCTCACCACGGAGAACCACCAGGGCATGCTTAAATTTCATTCGTTAAAAGTCGCCAGGATTATTCCCGATACCGCCCAGGCGGTGCGCCTGGTATTCCAGGTGCCCGAGGCGCTTCGACAGGATTACGCCTATACCCAGGGGCAGCACCTGAACCTGGAGGTGCAGCTCAAGGGTGAGCTCTTGAGGCGTTCCTATTCCTTGTGTGGGCAGGCGGGAGAGACGGATTTCCTGGAAGTGGCCGTCAAGCGTCAGCCCGAGGGCAGAGTATCCAATTTCATTAACGATACGGTTTCGGTGGGCGATGAGTTGAAGGTGATGACACCGAGTGGTCACTTCAACGTTCCCCTGGATCCGGCCAGTTCCCGTTGCTACGTGGCGTTCGCCGCGGGAAGTGGCATCACGCCGGTGATGTCAATTCTTCGCAGTACCCTGGCACTGGAGCCCGAAAGCAGCTTTACCCTGTTTTACGGAAATCGGGACAGCGCCAGCGTGATGTTCAGGGATTCGTTGCATGAGCTTAAGGATCGTTATCCCACCCGCTTCAGGCTGTTTCACATTCTCAGCAGGGAGAGCGGTGAGGTGGACTTGTACAACGGTCGCCTGGACAAGGCCAAGGCAGCGGAGTTGTGCGCGGCGTTTTGTGAGTCGGAGAATGTGGATCACTGGTTCGTGTGCGGACCGGCAAGCATGATCGAACAGGTCAGTGAAAGCCTGGTCGATGCGGGGGTTGATCCCGGGCGGGTACATTCCGAGCACTTCTCTACGGATGGTCAGCCGGTGGCCGGCAGGGCAGCCAGGACATCGAGCACAACCGCGGCCCAGTGCCAGGTGGTGGTGATCATGGACGGCAAGGAGCGCCGTTTCGGTATGTCCGGTGATCAAAATGTCTTGCAGGCAGGCCTGGACCAGGGGTTGGAGCTTCCGTATTCCTGCGCCAGCGGTGTCTGTTCAACCTGCCGTGCGAAGTTGGTCAAGGGTAAGGCGGAGATGCCGATCAACTATGCCCTGGAACCCTGGGAGTTGGAGGCCGGATTCGTGCTGGCCTGTCAGTGCTATCCGCTGAGTGAGGAACTGGTGCTGGATTACGATCAGACCTGACGGGTTGGCAGGCCTGACGGGCTAGTCTTCCATGCTCTGCTGCAGGGGCAGTCGGGTGGAGAGTTTTTTCTGCTTCAGTGCAAAGCTGGTGTTGACCGTTCTGACGCAATCCAGACTCAAGAGTTTCTCACTCAGAAAATCCTGGTAGCTGGACATGTCCCGGGTAAGCACCTTCAGCATGTAGTCATGGTCGCCACTGGTCATGAAGCACTCCAGCACTTCCGGCGCTTCACTGATCTTTTGATCGAAGCGGGCCACCGTGGGCGGGTGATGATCCACCAGCGACACATGGGCGAAAGCCACGACTCTCAGCCCTAACTTTTCGGGATCAAGTAACGCGGTGTACCCGCGAATCACCTGTTGTTCTTCCAGTGCGCGCACCCTGCGCCAGCATGGCGACGGCGACAGTGAAACCTGGTTCGCCAGGTCACGGTTGGAAATTCGCCCGTCTTCTTGCAGGTGCCGGAGTATGGCCACGTCTTGTCTTGATAATTTTACGTTCATAATAGGAAACAATATTCCATAAATCATCTAAAAATGGAAGGAAATTGCTCAAATACTGCTTATAGCTGTCAATTGAGCAACTAAATTCCCGCTGGAAAGGGATATTCTATTCTCTACGCCTAAGATTGCCTGCGAACACTCCGCCTAGACGGAAGAGGGAGGAAGACCTATGAAGCTTGCGTCCGTACAACGCTCGCTGGACGGCTCAGATACTGCAGCGGTACCCGCTGTAGACTGGCACCGCATCGCATATACCACGCTGCTTTCGAGAGCGCTTGATGACCTGGAAGAGAACCAGTTGGTCAAGCAAAAGCAGGTTCTTTACCAGTTTTCCGCCCGTGGCCACGATATGGCCCAGGCCATATTGGGAAGCCTTTTGAACAGGCAAGGTGATGCGGCTTGCGGTTATTACCGTTCGCGCCCCTTCATGTTGTCGGTAGGCCTGGACCTGGACGACGCCATGTCCGGTCCCTTGATGCGTTCCGGCGGTATGAGTGATGGCCGTGATATCGGGGTGGTGTTCAATATGCCTGCCTCTGACGGCGCATGTGTCCTGCCCATGTCCGGAGGAGTGGGCGCCCAGTACACCCCGGTGGTGGGTTGGGCCCAGGCCCTGAAGTATCGGCAACGTGTTTTGAAGGAAGACGATGCGAAAGGTTGCATGGCAGTTGCCCTGGGGGGCGATGCGTCGACGGCGACCAACGGATTCTGGTCTGCACTGAACATCAGTACCACGCAAAAGCTTCCGGTACTGTTCTATATAGAAGACAACGGCTATGGCATTTCAGTGCCGTCGAGTTTTCAGACACCCGGCGGCAACATCGCTGCCAACCTGGCGTCGTTCAATGGACTGAAGATTTTTGATGGATCAGGTAGTGATCCCCGGGAGGCCGCTGAATTGCTGTTGCAGGCCAGCGAGTGGGTGCGAGGTGGCAAGGGGCCGGCCCTGTTGCGCCTGGTCGTGCCGCGTCTCAATGGACACTCTGGCCAGGATACCCAGGCCTACAAAAGTGATGCCCAGATTGAATCCGAGCGTCAGGACGATCCGCTGCCGAAGTTACAAGAATTCATGGTGCCCGGCTTACTAGGCCAGGCCGAATGGGATGAACTGCAGCAAAAGGCCGCCGACGATATTGCCCAGGCCCTTGAGAGAGTCTTGGCCCGTGCCCAGCCTGATCCGTCTGGCATCAAGAGCTTCGTATTTTCGGAGACTGATGAAGACGGTAAACCCGTGCTTCAAGAGCAGGGTGGATTGTGGTCCCTCGGGCATGCTTTCCCCGACAGTTCGGCGCAACCGGAACCCGAGCCTGCGCGCATGAATATGGCTACCGCGATTCGCCGTACCCTGGATGCTGAACTGGCCAGCAACTCTCGCCTGGTTGTCTTTGGCGAGGACGTGGGCCCCAAGGGTGGCGTCCATGCAGTGACCCTGGGCCTGCAGGACAAATACGGCGAGGACCGCGTGTTTGATACCAGTTTGTCAGAGGAAGGGATTATCGGCAGGGCGGTAGGAATGGCCGCTGCCGGATTGATGCCAGTGGCAGAAATCCAGTTCCGTAAATATGCCGATCCCGCCGAGGAACAATTGAACGATTGCGGCACCATGCGCTGGCGCACCAATAACCGTTTCGCCGCGCCTATGGTGGTGCGTATTCCGGGGGGGTATTTCAAGTGTGGCGATCCCTGGCACAGCCAGTGTGGTGAGGTGAAGTGGGCCCATGCTGTGGGTTGGCGCCTGGCAATGCCTTCCAACGCGGAAGATGCGGTGGGACTGTTGCGCTCGGCCATGCGTGATAACAACCCGACGATATTCTTTGAACACAGAGCGTTGCTGGACGATATTTCGGCCCGCAGACCCTACCCGGGTGATGACTACGTGGTGCCCTTTGGCAAGGGTCGCAAGATCCGCGAAGGTAATGCCCTGACCGTGGTGAGCTGGGGTGGAATGGTTGCGCGCTGCGAGGAGGCCGTTGAGGCCTCGGGTGTGGATGTGGAATTGATTGACCTGCGTACCCTGGTTCCCTGGGACCGGGACATGGTGCTGGAGTCGGTGCGCCGCACCCGTCGCTGCCTGATTGTTCACGAAGATACAGTGACGGCAGGCTTTGGCGCCGAAATAGCCGCGGTGCTGACCGACGAGGCGTTCTTCGATCTGGATGCACCGGTAAGGCGTATTGCGATGCCTGATATTCCGAGCCCGCATAATCCGATCTTGTTGAATGAAGTGGTACCCAGTGTCGAAAAAATCGCCGCGGCTCTTCGCGACCTTGATGGAGTCTGAATGGTGACCCAGAACATTGAAATCAGGGTGCCTGAAGACCAGCAGGAAGGCACACGATACGTACTGCAGGGATGGCTTAAACAGCCCGGTGATGCGATCAAGGCATACGAGCCTATTGCCGAACTGGAGACGGACAAGGTTGTAGTGGAATTGTCCGCACCGGCTGATGGTGTAGTGGCGAGTCTGCTCAAGCAGGCTGGCGATGAGCTTGTCCCCGGTGAGTTGGTGGCAATGCTGGATTCCAGTCAGGCGAGTGTTGATAAACCCGCTACTGCCCCAGCGACAGCGCCTGAAGCCCCGGTAGCTGCGTTGCAGGCCGACGCCCCCCGGGACTCCGGGTCTCAGCAGGGGAAGACGTCTCCGGCAGTACGCAGGATGTTGAGCGAGCACAATCTCTGCCTGGAGCAAGTTATCGGAACGGGTCGCGGTGGCCGGGTGACGGCCCGTGACATCGAAACCTGTCTGAAAAATGGGGTGGCAGTGCCCGGGCCAAAGATCACTCGTGGTGAGTCATCTGCGATTCGCAGTCACTTCGTTCCTCACGATCCCATGCGCAAGCGAATCGCTGCCCACATGCAACACAGCGTGCAAACCGCACCTCATGTCACCACGGTGTTTGAAGCCGACCTGTCCGCCATTCTTGCCCACAAGGCGCGCTGGGCGCCGGAACTGGCGAGCCGGGGTGAGCGACTTACCCTGACGGCGTATTTTGTAGCCGCCAGTGCACTGGCCATGCGCAAGGTGCCGGTTGTGAACAGCCGCTGGCACGATGACAAGCTGGAAGTCTTTGATGATGTGAATATCGGCGTGGGAACCTCGCTGGGTGAGCGTGGCCTGATGGTTCCGGTGATCCGAAATACCCAGGACATGGATCTGTACCAGGTCGCTCGCGAACTGGAACGTCTGACCGGCAAGGCACGGGATGGTGCATTGTTGCCGGCGGATGTGCAGGGCGGCACGTTTACGATTTCCAATCACGGTGTCAGCGGAAGCCTGATTGCCTCCCCGATAGTCATTAACCAGCCCCAGGCTGCCATTCTCGGAGTGGGTAAACTGGAGAAGCGGGTGATCGTGCGTGAGGTGGATGGACAGGAGAGTATCCAGGTCCGGCCCATGTGCTACGTTACCCTGACCCTGGACCACCGGGTACTTGATGGCTTCCAGGCGAACAGCTTCCTGGATGCACTGGTTAGTACGCTGGAGAACTGGTCATTGGAAAGCGGTAGCAAGCTTCCCGGCTAGGTTACTCTCGGATCCCGAAACATTTACTGATGGAGCAGGAAATGCCCTTGGTCGAACCCAAATCCCATGTGATGAAAATCGTGCCCTATATCGCCGGCGAGGCGAAGATCCCGGGTTTCGATTCACCCGCGAAATTATCTTCCAACGAGTCGCCCCTGGGGGCCAGTCCGGCTGCCATCCGGGCCTACTCCGACCAGGCGGGAAAGCTTGAGCTTTATCCTGACGGCGCAGCGATAGCGTTGCGCCAGGCCCTGGCCCAGGCCCATGGACTGAATGTTGACCAGGTGGTGTGCGGCACCGGTTCGGAGCAACTCATTGACTGCGTTTGCCGGGCCTACGTATCGCCGGGGGACGAGGTCATCTTTACCGAGTACGCCTTTGTTTGTTACCTGATCTCCACCATGGCCGCCGGCGGCGTCCCGGTGAGAGTGCCTGAGAAGAACCTGACCGCTGATGTGGATGCGATACTCGAAAAGGTCAGTCCTCGCACCAAGGTGGTTTTTCTCGCTAACCCCAACAACCCAACAGGTACCTGGATACCGCGCGCCGAGCTACACCGATTGCGCCGTGAATTACCCGAGCATGTTTTGCTGGTGGTGGATGCTGCCTACTCCGAATATTGCGACCAGGATGAATACAGCTTCGGTGAGGAACTGATTGAAGCCGAGGACGGTAACACCGTCGTGCTGCATACCTTCTCCAAGATTTTTGGCCTGGCCTCCCTGAGAGTGGGTTGGGCCAGGGCGCCACGGGAAGTGGCCATGGCCCTGCACAGGGTGCGCGGTGTGTTCAATGTCTCTACCGCCGGCCAGGTGGCCGCCATCGCCGCGTTGTCTGACACCGGTCATACCCGCGCCGCCAGGCAGCACAACGATAAATGGCTGCCCTGGCTGGACGGTGAGTTACGCAAGCTTGGTCTGGAGGTAACACCGAGTATCGGCAACTTCCTGCTTATGCATTTTGATGACGCCGCCCGATGCCAGTCGGCGGATGCGTTCCTGCGTGGCAAGGGACTGATCCTGCGTCCGGTAGCCAACTATGGATTGCCCAGGAGCCTGCGTTTATCAGTGGGTCTGGAGGAGGATAACCGGGCGGTTATTTCCGCCCTGGCCCAGTGGCAGGACAGCGCTAGCTAAATTCACAGAACACGAAACAGGTACAGACCATGACCCGAATACTGGAAAGTTATGCCGCAGGAAAATGGGTGCCGGCAGAGGCCTCTGCACCCCAGCTGCGCAGCGCGGTAAACGGTGAGCCTGTCGCCACCATCGGCGCCGCCGATGTGGACAGGGCAGCGATGCTGGAATACGGCCGTAGCAAGGCGGGTCCTGCGCTTCGCGCCATGACATTTCACCAGCGTGCCGAGAGTCTCAAGGCGCTGGCCAAGCATCTTATGGAGTTCAAGAAAGAATTCTATGAATTGTCGTACCTGACCGGTGCAACCAAGTCCGATACCTGGGTAGACGTTGACGGGGGCATATCCACCTTGTTTGTTTTCTCAAGCAAGGGTCGCCGGGAACTTCCGAATGACCGGTTCCTCGTCGAAGGGGCACCGGAACTCATCGCCCGGGGCGGCACCTTTGTTGGTCAGCATATTTGCGTGCCGCTGGAAGGCGTTGCCATTCAGATCAACGCCTACAATTTTCCCTGCTGGGGAATGTTGGAAAAACTGGCTCCGGCCATCCTGGCCGGTATGCCTGTGCTGGTGAAGCCTGCCAGTAGCACGGCCTACCTGACCGAGCAGATGGTGAGGCGGATCGTGGAGTCGGAAATCCTGCCTGTGGGGTCGGTGCAGTTGTTGTGCGGTCCGGCAGGCGATTTGCTTGACCACGTGGGCTGCCAGGACGTGGTGGGCTTTACCGGGTCTGCGGCCACCGCAATGAAATTGCGAACCCATCCGGCGATCATCGGCAATTCGGTGCGCTTGAATGCCGAAACTGATTCTCTGAACTGTTCGGTGCTGGGGCCCGATGCGATACCCGGTACCCCTGAGTTCGACTTGTTTATTGGTGAGGTCTTTCGGGAAATGACCAGTAAGGCGGGGCAGAAATGTACCGCCATCCGACGGGCCCTGGTGCCTGAGGCATGCATGGACGCGGTGCAGGATGCGTTGAGCGCCAAGCTGGACGGATTGCGTATCGGTCTGCCTTCAAGCAAGGAAGTGCATATGGGTGCGCTGGCCAGCCTGGGTCAGCGGGATGAAGTCTTGCAGCGGGTCGCCGAACTGGCCAGGGAGTCCCGGATTGTTTACCAGCGGGAAACCCTTGAGCTGGTGGACGCTGACGCCCAGGTCGGCGCCTTCATGTCCCCGGTGCTGCTCAGAGTGGATGATCCGCATCCCAAGCATCCTGTGCACTCGGTGGAAGCCTTTGGTCCGGTGTGTTCCTTGCTGCCATACAAAGACCTGGCACATGCAATTGAACTGGCTCGCCTGGGCGGAGGCAGCCTGGCGGGCTCCTTGTGCAGCGCTGATGACCAGGTGGTCAAAGAGTTTGTCCTGGGTACGGCGGCATTGCACGGACGCCTGGTCCTGCTGAACCGGCATTGCGCCGGGGAATCCACCGGTCATGGTTCACCCCTTCCTCACCTGGTTCATGGCGGACCCGGTCGTGCAGGCGGCGGTGAAGAGCAGGGTGGCATACGGGCTGTGATGCATCACATGCAAAGAACGGCACTGCAGGGATCGCCGGATACCCTGGGCGTGGTGTGTGACCGTTACCTGCCCGGTGGAACACGCCGGGTCGAGGCAATACATCCGTTCCGCAAGCATTTCGAGGACTTGTGTGTCGGTGATTCGCTGTTGACCGAAGAGCGGGAAATTACTCTCGAGGACATAGAGGCATTCGCCGAGCTCAGTGGTGACACGTTCTATGCCCACATGGATGAGGTGGCAGCGGCAGCCAATCCGTTTTTTGATGGACGGGTGGCCCACGGATATTTCCTGGTTTCGGCGGCGGCAGGCTTGTTTGTAGATCCTGATCCGGGCCCGGTGCTGGCCAATTATGGCCTGGAGAATTTGCGATTCAATCAGCCGGTGTATCCGGGTGACAGGATCAAGGTAGCGTTTACCTGCAAGCAAAAGGTAAACCGGGAAACCGCTGAATATGGCGAAGCCCACTGGGATGTCCAGGCCACTAACCAGGATGATGAGAACGTTGCATCTTACGAGGTTCTTACGCTGGTTCAGAAGGCTCATTGGGTGCCTCTGGAGGAACCCGGGATCCCAAGCTGACTGACAAGCCGGGCCTGTCTGGGATAGACTAGGTACCAAAGCGGAATATAAATAAAAACCGATACATGGATGAGGAACCGTGCGACCAGAGTTCTTTGATCTCAAAAAGGGGCCATTCGAGACAGAATCGGACTACGACCTGAGCTACTTTTCGGAGCAGCATGGTCGGGCGGTGAATCTCATGGGACATGCGCTTTGGAACAGGGCATGCCTGGTCACTATATTTGGCGAGCATGGCATCGGAAAAACCATGCTAGTGGAGCGGTTCCTCAAGGGACTGCGATCCGTCACAGGCCTGGTGAAGCTCGGTACCAACACCCCCAATATTCGTGTACGCATCGCCTACGAACTGCAGGAATTTTTGCCGGTAGATGCCACGCTAGCCTCGGATATGGATATCGAAAGGGCGTGTAAGCTTTATTTACAGCAGGGCCGGTGCCTTACTCTGTTGGTCGATGATGTGGACGTGCTCAGCCCCGAACAAATTCTTGAATTGCACTGGTTGGGTTCCCTGGAAGAAAATGGTTTTCCGGCGGTAAATTTCATCCTGCTTGGCGGTCTCGAGATGGAGCAGATGCTGGAATCCAACCTGCATTCAACCGTCGGCGACAGGCAATGGCATCGTTTCTATATTCGTCGGATGAACGAGGAAGAAACCGGTCACTACATCCAGCGTCGCTTGCGTATGTCGGGTGCCTCCGCTTCCAAGGATATTTTCACACCCTCGGCAATGCACCTGGTGTTCCGTTATAGCAGCGGGAATCCCCGGGCGATCAATCGCCTGTGCAAGGCTGCCATGGAATGCGCCGAGAAGCGCTGCATGTTGTTCGTCTCGGACAGAGAGGTTGCCCTGGCGATCGAGTTGCTGGATCTTGAGATGGATCCGCAACAACTCGAACACCCGGCGAGACGCAAATCAGACCGACTGGAACAAAGCATCCGTGCCCGGGCCAGGCTGGTGCATTCTTATCGTGATCAATTTGTCGAGGAAGTCCCCCTGGATCGTCAGCGGATTTTGCTGGGCAGGGACCTGGGCAACGATGTGGTTATTCCATCGGCTGCGGCGAGTCGATACCACGCGGTAGTATTTTCTGATGCCCACGGACTCCTGCTGGTGGATTTGCACAGCACCAATGGCACCCTGGTAAATGACAAGCCCGTTACCAAGCACCGACTGCGTCGCAATGACGTAATCCAGGTGGGTTCGTCCAGGCTGAAGTACGTCAATGAAGTAGAACGAGTCTTTGAAAGTGACCAGGAAGAACCCGGTCGCGAAACAGCCGTACTTCAGCACAATCTCAAGGGTGTTCTCACCCGAATTGGCTAGATAATCCAGATTCTATTTGCCTCTTGGCCTACTCAGGCTGATGGGCGTATGATGGTCCGAATGGTGCGGCGCAGTATAGTAGAGTTTTGCGCCCGCCCGGCATGAATACAATTGAATAGGAGAGTGCAGGGGATGAGTGATTATAACGCTCCCGTCCGGGATATGTTGTTTGCAATCAATGAGTTGGCAAACTTTGAAAACGTGGCTGCCTTACCGGGTTACGAAGAAGCGTCTCCGGACATGGTAGAAGCGATTATCGAAGGCGCCGCCCAGGTTGCAGGCGATATCGTTGCTCCTACCAATTGGATTGGCGACCAAACCGGTGTTCGAGTTGAAGATGGTCGGGTTATTGCTCCCGAAGCATTTCGTCCCGCATACAAGACCCTGGTTGAGGATGGCTGGCTGGGTATTTCAATGGATCCCGAATACGGTGGCCAGGGCTTGCCCAGTCTGCTGGGAATTGCCATTGAAGAAATGCTCCAATCTGCCAACCTGGCATTTTCCTTGTGCCCCTTGCTTACCCAGGGTGCTATTCGTGCCATTGAGGCTCACGCAACCGACGAGTTGAAGGCGATGTTCCTGCCCAAGCTGGTTTCCGGTGAGTGGGCGGCAACCATGAACCTGACCGAATCCCAGGCAGGGTCGGATCTATCTGTGGTGAGCAGCAAGGCTGTTCCCGAAGGTGATCACTACCTGGTAAGCGGGCAGAAAGTGTTCATCACCTGGGGCGACCACGATTACGCCGAAAATATCGCTCACCTTGTGTTGGCGAGACTGCCTGACGCCCCTGAAGGTGTGCGTGGCATTTCATTGTTCCTGGTACCCAAGTTACAGCTGGATGCAGACGGCAATTCCGGTGAACTCAATGACGTGGTTCCGATTTCCGTTGAACACAAGTTGGGAATCCATGCCAGCCCGACCTGTGTGATGAGCTTTGGCGATACCAAGGGATCTGTGGGTTACCTGGTCGGTCAGCCCAACCAGGGACTGGCTGCCATGTTCACCATGATGAATCATGCCCGCCTGGGCGTGGGCCTTGAAGGCCTGGCTGTGTCTGAGAGGGCTTACCAGAAAGCGGCAAGCTACGCGAAAGAGCGTATCCAGGGCGCAGGTCCTGGTTACAAGGAACGCGGCCCCATCATTCGTCATCCCGATGTGCGTCGTATGTTGATGTTGATGCGCTCAACCAACGAGGCCATGCGAGCCATAGCCTATGTCACGGGCGCGGACCTGGATCGTCATCACAAGAGCCCCGAGAAAGAAGATCGTGATGCCGCGATTGCCCGGGTAGACCTGATGACTCCGGTGATCAAGGGCTGGTGTACCGAGATGTCACAGGAACTGACCTCTCTGGGTATCCAGGTTCATGGCGGCATGGGCTATGTGGAAGAGACCGGCGCTGCCCAGTTCTTCCGGGATGCTCGAATCACCACGATTTATGAAGGCACTACCGGCATCCAGGCAACCGACTTTGTTGGGCGCAAGCTGTTACGGGACAAGGGCAAGTCAATGGGCTTGCTGATTGGCGAGATGCGCCAGACCGTGGCTGAAGCGGCAGCCTCGACTAATGATGACGTGAAGGCGATCGCCGCCTCCCTGGCCGTGGGTGTGGATAACATGGAAGAAGGGACCAAGTGGCTGTTCGCTAACTTCCAGACTGATATCAACGTGCCGTTCGCGGCAGCCGTGAATATGTTGATGATCACTGGATACGTGTGTGGTGGATGGCAGATGGCTCGTGCAGCGCTGCTGGCCAGCAAGCACCTGGATGCAGGAACCGATGAAGTCGAGTTCTACCAGGCCAAGCTGTACACCGCGCGCTTCTTTGCCGAGCACCAGCTTCCGCGTACCCTGGGACACCTGGCCACCGTGAAGGCCGGTCCTGGAAGCACCATGGCGATGACAGAAGAGATGTTCTGATACAACGGAAGCGGCCCGGGTAAACCGGGCCGCTTCATGTTCTCTTGTGACTGACTCTAGCGAAGTTTGAGCCACCCCAGGCCGCCAGCCTTGCGGCGCTTTTCCATCCGCCCTAACAGGGCCTCACGCTTATTTGCCAGCCAACTGGATCGGGAAACTTCCGGGTTGTCCTGCTCCGCCTTCTGTTGATCCCGGAACTGACAGAAATCCAGGTAGGCTTCCAACTCGTATTTCAGTTCTCGAACCACCAGTTCGATCATGATCGCATCGTCCAGGAAGCCCAGCCCGGGGATATGATCCGGGATCAAATCCTCGGCCAGTACGAAATAGGCCAGGGCGCTGATGACCCGCAGTCGTTCTCTTGGCGGTAAATTCCAGGCCTTGTCTTCCACCATGTCTACCAGGCTCTGCAATTTCTGTTGCCGTTCACGCATGAACTCGGGCATGGAAACGCTCTCGCTTGCCGAAAGCACCTCGTGTGCACCGGCCAGGATCGCCTCTGGGCTCGCTGAGGCTGCTTTCTCCATGGCTTGCTCCATGAGAGTGGCCAGGTGATGAAGGTCTTCCTTGCTCAGCTCAAAACTGATTTGCAAACCCATTTGCAGCTCCTTGTGCAACAATCATGGTTAACGCGGGATCCCGCCAGCGTTCAAGAATAACCGTTGATCACGGGCAGCACATCCCCGAAATTCGAATTGGTGTGCCGGAAGGAAGCCAGACCATGAATAGTCCAGGTTCGCACAGAAGTATCCAGCGGGGAGTTGGCTGGATGAGTTGGGCGTTGCTATGGACACTGGTGGCCCTGTGGGGATCGGCGTTTAGCCTGATTACCATCGCTCTAAGGGAGTTGCCCGGCATCACCCTGGTGGGCCTGCGCCTGTCTATGGGGTGGTTGGTATTACTGGGGTTATTCCGCCTCAAGGGTAAACGGCTTCCGCGGGATCCCAGGGCCTGGGCGTATTTTTCGGTGATTGCTGTGTTGGGAAATTGTATTCCCTATTGCCTCATCACCTGGGGCCAGGAAGTGGTGCCATCGGGCATGACAGGAATCCTGATGTCGATTACTCCCCTGGTCGTGGTGGGCCTGGCGCATTTCACCCTGCCAGGGGAAAAGGCGAGCATCCTCAAGGTCGCGGGAATCATCGCCGGCTTTGTGGGAATCTGGTTTTTGCTCTCATCTCCGGGCCAGGAGCAGGTTGCCGGGCAGCCAGGCTTACTTCCAAGGCAGTTGGGAATCCTGCTGGGGGCGGTGTGCTATGGCGTGACCATTATCATCGCTCGCAGGCAGCCCGTTCAGGACCCCATGCTGGCCTCCCTGGCGGTGTTGGGTATATCTGCCCTGGTCATGATCGTTCCTGCCCTGTGGGCCATGCCCCCGGGAGACTGGGTCTCGCTGAGTTGGCAAACCCTGCTGTCGATCGTTGTGCTGGGAGTGTTCTGCACCGGATATGCCACGGTCGTGTATTTCCAGCTTATTCGAACCGCCGGGGCGACCTTCCTGTCGCTGATGAATTACCTGATACCGCTGTGGGCGGTGGTTGTTGGGAGCATTTTCCTGGGCGAAAAATTACATCCGGGGGGTTGGTTGGCGATGCTGGTTGTCCTGGTGGGCGTGGCTCTCGCCGGATCCAGGCGCTAGGCGGCGGGCGCCGTTTAGTAAAAAGCCAGCAGAGTCAGCGCGCTTGTGGCCCCCACGATTAACGCGGACACCAGTCCGGCGATCAGTGGCTTGGGCCCGATAGTGCGCAGGTTGGAGATTCGCGTTCCCAGGCCAACTGCGGCCATGGCAATGGCCAGGCAGTAGCCTGCGGTGTCCCTGGTATAGCCCACCAGAGACTTCCATAGTCCCGGGTCCATGAATCCGAAGGGTTTCTCACCCAGGTCACCCACGGTGCGCAGCAGACTCATCATGGCAAAGCCAATCACGAACAGCGGAACCATGCTGTACCAGGCGGGTGGCTTGGCGCCTTCGCTGGATTTGCGGTGATAAAGGATGGACATCAGGGGAATGACGATCAACATGCCCAGGTTTCTCACTAACTTGGTCACGGTGGCGACATCCAGGGCCCTGGGTTCACCAAAATACTGTTGGTATACGAGTCCGGCGCCGGCGACCTGGGCGGTGTCATGTACCGCGGTACCCAGGAATAGTCCGCTAAGGACCGGGTCCCCCGCGAACAGCCAGTGAGCAGCGAAGGGGTAGGCGAGCATGGCGGCCATGCCGAACAGGGCGATACAGGCAACTGAGTAGCTTACCTCGTCATCCTTGGCGTTGATCGTGGGCGCCGTGGCCATGATGGCTGTGGCTCCACAGATACTGGTACCCACGGCGATCAGGATGCCCATCCGGGATGAGAGGCCAAGACGTTTGCTGACGAAGTTCACCACCACCAGCGCCACGCTCACGGTGATGAGAATAACCGGGAGGGCTTTGAGACCGATAAGACCGACTTCGCCAAGGCTGAGACGAATACCCAGCAGGACAATACCCAGCCGCAGTATGCGCTGCAGGCTGAATTTGATTCCGGGTTCCACGGCAGCGGGAAGGTTGACGGTATTTCTGAGCAGGACGCCCAGCAAGATGGCCATCATGATGGGACTTATCGGGCTCTTGGGTAATCCCATGAGATCCACGCCAATAAGATCCGCCAGGTAGTTACCGACAACTGCTAGAACTACGGCAAGCATCAATCCGGGAAGTGTCGTCATCGTGGTGAACTCGTGGTCTGAACAATTTCCAGTATACCTGTCGCCCGGGAGTTATTGAGACTTCCAGATTCACAGCCCCGGGGCCTGTCAGGGGTGACGCCTGATAAGAAATCTGAATATCCCGTCCGCCGATTCGGACTCAAGGAGTTCATGACCGGTCATTCGGCAAAATGCCGCGAAGTCGGCCACTGATCCCGGGTCAGTCGCCAGGACCTCCAGGGTTCCTCCCGGGGCCACATTTTGAAGGGCTTTTTTGCTTTTCAGAATTGGCAAGGGGCAGCTCAATCCCTTTGCGTCCAGAACTTTGTCTGCCATCGTTATTTGTCACCAAGCGTTGTCTCTGGTTGGTGTCCAGAGAGTAGGGGGGTTATACGAAGAGATTGATGTCGCAGCCGCTGGCGACTTCGATATAGGTGGCCGCTCCGCCAAGTTCGGGTCCCTGGATCATGTCATCCAGGCCGTATTCAAACAGGTCCATGGTCATCTGGCAGGCGATCAGTCTAACCTCTGCATCCAGGGCAAGTTCGCGAAGTTCCTGGATAGAGGCGATTCCCTTCTTGTTCATCAGGTTTTTCATCATGGTTGAGGCTGCCGCATCTACTCCGGGAATCATCGATGCCATATTTGGCATACCCATGTGCATGCCGGCCAGGGGCATTTTCATGGCCGGATTACCCAGGGGAGATAGTTTTAGATCCAGGTCCTTGAGTAACAGCGGCAGACCATAGAATGTGAAGAACATGCTTACATTCATGCCCATGGCCGCCGCAGTGGTGGCCAGGATGAATGGAGGGTAGGCCCAGTCCAGGGTTCCCTTGGTAACGATGATCGACATGCTTTTGGCTGGTTTCGCCGGGTTGACCGGGCTGTTGTCGATATGAGCATCACTCATTGCTTGTCCGTCTCCACAGAATTTCGCCAAGGCTTTTCAATGTACTTGCCTGATGGTCAGCGCGCCACCGGCTTTGATCATTCAGGACGAACAGAATGGCGGATTAATGCTCTTCATATCAAGTCTGTTCTGACAAGAGGCGAATGTTTCGAGGGCGCCGCCCAGGCTGGTGTGTGAAGGGAAAAGGGGGTTTTGGCTGACCTGTTGCGAATGCAATGGGTGGTCAGGATGGGTGTGAGTGATTTGCTAGCTGGAATCGATCCAATGGAGCTTCGGTGGCGCACTAGGGAAAGTACGGATTGCATCACGAAATTAGAAAGGTCTAAATTAGGGCAAGCTAAGAAATGGCTCGGACCTCGGTAAAAGGATTTACACAGGATGTCTTCTGCCCCTGCACGGATGCGCCCTAAAGATGCGCCTAGAATTCAAGATGGGACGCCTGCAATCGCAGGCGTCCTTTTTTTTTGTTTTCCACTGTCGAAATGGATGTTTGTTATGGAAAATACAATGTTAGGAAGATTCCCAAAATTTAGAATATTGCTAGTGGGGTTGCTTGCTGCCGGGCTGGTTGCGTGCGGTAGTGATGGCTCCGATGGGTCCGATGGTGCTGCAGGTTCTGCCGGGGCAGATGGTAGTAACGGCTTAAGTTGCTGGGATACCAACCAGAATGGCGTGGCGGATCTGCCGGATGAGGATATCAATGGAGATGGCGTCGTTGATGTGAATGATTGTGTGGTCTTGGTTCCGCCGTTAAGCGACCCCGAGACACTACATAAAGTCTATTTCACAGACAATACTTATGAAGGAACAACAAGTTGTCTTGATTGCCACGGCAAGGTTGGTGACGACTTCATAACCACCGGTCATTTTACGTGGAGTGGCGTTGCATCAAACGTTGAAGGCTATGAAGCTGAAATTCACGGCAAAGTAGATTTTATTAATAACTTCTGTATTGCGGTCCCGACCAATGAAGGACGTTGTTCCCAGTGCCATGCCGGTTACGGCCTGGCAGATGCGACATACGACTTCTCAAACCCGAAGAACGTGGACTGCCTGGTTTGTCATGACCAGTCAGGCACCTATAAGAAGGGTCTCACAACAGCTGGGTTACCAGATCCTACGGTAGACCTTCAAGTGGTGGCACAAAGCGTGGCGGACAATTCTGGATCCCCCGTCCGGCAAAACTGCCTTGCCTGTCACGCTGCTGCCGGTGGTGGTGACAATGTGAAGCACGGTGATCTGTCAACAGACTTGGTGGCAACGACCAGGGATTACGACGTTCACATGGGTACCGACGGCGCCAATTTGGATTGCGTAGCCTGCCATGGCGTGAAACGCGGTCCTGACGGTGAGATGCTGTCTCACGGTATCGGTGGTATGCCTTTCCATTCGGTTGAAGAAGGCGCGATGAAACAATGCGCTGACTGCCACGGTGATCGTGCCAGCATTCATGCCGGAACGGCGGCCCAGGACCTGGTTGCCAATCACCAGAGACTGGCCTGCCAGGTATGTCACGTTCCGGCTATCGCCAGGAAACTGCCTACCAAGATGGAATGGTACTGGGAAGACGCCGGTCAGGATATCGATCCGATTCCTGTTGATCCCATCACTGGCAAACCCACCTATGACAAGAAGAAAGGCACTTTTGTCTGGGGCTTGAATGTGCGGCCCGAACTTCGTTTCCACAATGGCATGACACAAAAAATCATGATGAATGTTAATGATCAGTATGTGTCGACCCCGGTAGTAATGTCTGCCCCGGTTGCGGATTACACAGATCTTGATGCCATGATTTATCCGTTCAAGAAGATGATTGGTAACCAGGTGGCAGATGCCAACAACAACACCATGCTGGTTCCCCATCTGTTCGGTATGAAGGGTGGACCAAACCCGTATTGGGCAAAGTACGATTGGGACTTGGCACTGCAGGACGGCGCAGCGTACACCGGTCAGACGTATAGCGGTGCATATGAGTTCGTGCCCACCGAGATGTACCTCCAGGTGAATCACGAAGTCGCTCCAAAAGAGATGGCTCTTGGCTTCGGTGGTGGATCGGGCTGTTCAGACTGCCACGATGCCGGTCAAGTCGACTGGAACGCCCTGGGCTGGACCGATAATCCGTTCAATGGAGGAGTCCAGCCTTAGAATGAGTTTTTTGAAGTGAATCCAGCCCCGGTTGGATGATGTTTAACGAAGTAGAGCGCTGGCCTCACCCTAAAAGGTGAGGCCAGCCTTGTTTTATCCGGAATTGTTCTTGATAATCCCTAGTGCTTGGGGGGTGGTCCTGCTTCTGTCTTGACCGTCTATAATCACCGTGTTATCACGGCACATAGAATGTTGGAAGAGCAAGATGCGAAGTGCCAGCCATGGCCTTGTCGCACTCTCCCGGCGATAACCAGAATGAAAAACCGAGGAGTTAGGGTTTATGGAATGTCCGAAATGTCCACTTCATCCAGAGATGGAAGTAAAGACTCACGGCCGCAAGATCGCTATTAATCGATGCTCTGATTGCGGCGGAATATTCGCGCTGCCCGATGTGCTCGAGAAGATTAAAGAGGAATGGTTTGCCGATTGGATGGACTACGGCAAACAGCACAAGTCAAAGGCCTTTAATGCACTGAAGGACATTAACTGCCCATCCTGCAACGTGGCTATGGCCAACGTCAAAGACGAAAAGCAGAAGCACCTTGAATTGGAGCGCTGCCCACAGTGTGATGGCATTTTCTTTGATGCGGGTGAAATGACTGACTGGAAATATGAGACTTGGCAGGACACCGTTAAGGGTCTGATTGCCAAGTTCAAGAGAAGCTAACTTTAGTTTCTCGCTCTGCGAGACTGGAAGCCAGACTCAAAGAGTAAGTTCCGTAGTTCAGTAAAAACCACCAGGCCGAGATCGGGCTGGTGGTTTTTTTATGGAGTCGGGTGAGCGGGGATTGTCTTTATGCTGTGCCGGAGCGCGCCCGTTCCCAGTCCAGGAGTTCTTCCGGTGGCATTGGGCGGGCGATGTAATAGCCCTGGGCAACATCACATCCCAGCTCCCTCAGCAAATCCATAGTAGCCGAGTCTTCAACACCCTCGGCAACTGTCTTCATGTTCAGCTTATGGGCTAGAGCAACCGTCATTTCCACGATCGCCCGGGCTTCTTTTTGCTCAGTTGCCTTTGAGACGAAAGAACGATCCATCTTGATTTCGGAGAATGGTGCCCGGTACAACTGAATCAATGACGAGTGACCGGTGCCGAAGTCGTCGATTGATAATTCTATGTTCTTCAGCCTGAGCCTGGTGAGGATGTCCAGCGAGGTTGACAGTTGCCCCATCAATGTCTGTTCGGTCACCTCGAGGGCAAGGTGTCCGGGAGGAAGTTTCTTGGCTCGCAGATAGGAATCAACCAGTTCCGGAAGTGATAGGTCGATAATTGTCGAGGCGGAAATGTTAACGCTGGCCCGAAGGCTCAGGCCGGCATCCTTCCAGATTTTGATCCAGTTGACCGTCTTTTCCAGCATCTGATAGGTCAATTCATCCATCAGGCCATCGTTCTCCGCCATGGGGATTATGATGTCGGGTGTTTGTATACCAAGGGTAGGGTGAATCCATCGTACCAGTGCTTCGACCCCCAGCAGGCGCCCGGTCTTGATATCGATCTGGGGTTGCATATAGGGCTCAAATTCCAGTCGCTCGAGGCCCATGATGAAATCTTCGCGGGTCGGCAGGATGATTTCACCCGCCAGGGTGGGATCGTCGGATGAGAAATCGTCTAATGCCTTAAGCAGTAATCTCTGTATGTCGTTGTATAGTATGGGTTTTGATAATGCGCCCAGTATTTTCAGTCCATGTGCATTGGCCAGTTCCATTGCGGAATGCAGCACGCTGGAGTCGAAGCCACTGATGACAACAATGTGTCCGCGGAACCGGTCTTCAGCAAGAAAGCGGAGAATCTCAACGCCATCCCTTCCCGGCATGAACATGTCCACGATGATTACCGAAATATCTCGGTCATAAACCGATTCGAACTTGCTCGTGTCATCAATGGAAGTCGCCGAAAATCCAGTTTCTTCTGCGACCAGACTGATGTATTTACCCATCTCTGTTTCGTCATCAATAATCAGAAGATTGGGTCTGCTTGTCTCGTTCAATAGTTCGCCCCCTTCCGACCTGGTAAGGATACTTTCACCTGACTCTTAATGGGAGTCCAGTGCTCTGCGAATTCGGTCAGCCAGTTCTGCCTTGGTGTAAGGCTTGTTCAATACTTTTTGGCCACCCGGTCTCTTGCCTTTTATATTTGTAAATCCTGTGGTTATCAACACCTTAAGCTCAGGTCTTCGCTTTAGAGCTTCTTCTGCGAGCTCAATACCATTCAATGAGCCAGGCATTACAGTGTCCGTAAATAATATGTCAATCTGCTGGTCAGAATCGATTATCTTGAGGGCTTGCGCAGCATTGTTGGCTATCAAAACAGAGTAGCCCAAGCTGCTTAAATTTGCTTTCGCGAGATTCGTGAGGTCGACTTCATCATCTACTGCAAGGACCCATTCTGTTCCCTCGGGAAACTCAGGGAATGGGGTTGTGTGGCTGTCAGGTTTCTCGTTGGCCTCTGATCTGTGTCTAGGCAGAAATATTTTGAATTCAGCACCCTCATTTATCTTTGAATTTACCTTGATGTAGCCCTTAGAGCGCTCTACGAATGCGAATACCATTGCCAGACCCAGACCCGTGCCTTTCCCGCGGTCCTTGGTTGAGAAAAACGGTTCGAATATTTTTTCCTGGTCTGCCTGGCTTATGCCTGAACCGGTGTCTCGAATTGAAAGTGTTGCATATTGTCCTTTTGGGACGGCGCGATTAGAACCAACCCTATTTGCATCGATGACCTGATTCTCAGTGGTGATAGTCAATTCGCCGCCGCCTTCCATAGCATCCCTGGCATTGATTGCGAGATTCAGAAGACTGTCCTCAAGGTCGCCAGGATCAATATTGGCCTTCCACAGGTCTTCTGCAAGGATGTAACGCAGGGAAATTTGCTGAGTGACCGAGCGCGCCAGCAGGTTGTTCATGCCGCTGATTATCATGTTTACGTCTGTTGGTTTGGCATCGGCTGGTTTGGTCCTGGCAAAGTTCAATAGCTGCTTTGTCAGGGCTGTTGCACGCATCGCTGCCTTGTACGCAATGTCCAGGTGTTCTTTGGGGTTGCCTCCGACTAATTCCGGGCGCATCAGGAACTCCAGGTTGCCAATGATGATGCCAAGAATATTTGTGAAGTCGTGGGCAATTCCTCCGGTTAACTGACCGATTGCCTCCATCTTTTGGGCTCGCCTGAGGGCGCGCTCCGCATTTTTCTCCTCGGATACGTCCCGCATCACGCCAGTAAGTAGGTATCTGTTCTGATGCAGAGTCAGGATAAGCTCGGCGGGAAACACACTTCCGTCGAGGCGGCAGACCTCGATATTGAGAGTCTTGCCAAGTATTTCACTAGTTCCGTTCGCTTTGATGGCGGCAAGGGCAGTTCGGGTTTGCGCCCGGTAACTCTCCGACATGAAAACGTCGACGGCATTCTTGTTAATTATTTCCTGTCTGCTACAACGAAACATTTTTAGCGCGAAAGGGTTCAGGTCCAGAATGGCTCCGTCAATTGTCGCCGTGACAATCCCGGTCAACGCTCCATTAAGGATGGCGGTATTCATATCCTCACTTTGCCGCAGGGCCCTTACATCCCGAATCGCTGCAATCATGTTGCTCGCGCCACGTATAAGGGGCTCAAGGTAATCAAGGAGGCGCTGATCGTAACCGCCACTGCGATTGGTCAGCACCAGGACTCCGAGGGTTTCCCCGCCCCGCCGAAGAGGGATGGCAACGTAAGACGAGATAGGTGAGGTTTCTGAAATTTTTCGGATCGTCTCGGGCAAGTGCAGTATATCGTTCGCGATAGTGGGAACCGGGGATGCTATCGCCGGTTCGCACATGAGCGAGAGCACGTTTCCGCCGCGACCGCCAGTGGGGATGTTAAAGAAGGCTCGAACCGCTCTGACCTTGCCCGGATTCGAAATCGACATTTCAGCGATCAAGCCAGACGGACTGCCGGTCGTGCTCATGGCTGCCTTGAGCAACCCTCGATAGGCCTGATCCCATTTTCGGAATGCAATACACTCTTGCTGGATTCTGGAGAGAGTTTCCTCCAGGGCAATGTGGTCGTTGAGTTTCTTTTCTCGGGACTCGATTTCCCCAGACATGTATTTGATCTGGCGCGCAACTGGGGCAAGTTCCTTGGTGTTCATTGACCCTTCGGCTGCGGCTTGATAGTTGCCCTGGGCAATTTGTTGCGCCCAATTTGCGAGAGTGGCAATGGGCTTTTCAATTAATCGTGTCAGGGAAAATCGAATGCCGGCGAGGATAATAAGGCCAATAACAAACATGAGTGACACAGTGTAAAAGAATGACTGTTTCAGGTTCTTGCTCAGGGTCTCCGTGCTTAGTCCGATTTCAACGGCGCCTATGACCTCTCCATCGTAAACAATTTCCTTGGTTGCCTTGAACACCTCAATCGAGGTTTCTTTGGACAACTTGTACACCGGGTCATTTGTGCTCGTTGCGGTAACTTTTACCAGGACAACGTCCGTGTGGGCTGCGTATGCCCGGCAGATGGTCTTCGCTGCATCGTAGTTGTACGACCAAAGAGGCCCGGCAAGGCTTTGGCTCAATACCTCGGTTTCCAGTTGCAACCGTTTCTCATAGGCTGCGTTGAATTGTTTGACGCTTGCCCAACCGTTAGCCAGGAATGCAATGAAAACACCCACTCCAAGGAAGATGATGATCAGAATACTTATTCTGGATGTGATGCTTCTTTTTTTCATGGCGACCGGTATTGGTTTGAGATACGTTATTTAGAGGGGTTATTAACTTTTACTTTGATCTCCGCGGGGACTCCATCCAGACCGTATTTTTTGACGATCTCATCGACTTTGCCGGATTCCAGTAATCTCGTAAGCCCACGGTTATAAATATCGAGGTTTCTACGGCCCCTGTCATTTGGGGTGAAACCGACATGGACAGTATCTCCCAGGCCAGTACTGATAATCCGGATTTTGTCCCCAAAATTCATCCTCTTGCCCTCATAGAGAGTAACCTGACGATTTTCAAGGAACGCATCAATTCGGTATCCAGACAGCATGTTTGCAAGTGACTTAATCGGTTCGTCTCTGTAGATAACTACGATTCTGTCATGTAACCGGCGTCGCTCCTTCAGATAACTGTCCAGTACTCCATTGCTGTCATAGGTGTAATTCGCTATTACTCCCAGCCGCATGGAATTGAGGCTTTCTGGCCCCTGGTAATCAAAGTCAGAGTCCTTGCGTACAACGACAATGGTCTCATCAACCCCCATCCCGCGTTTATCCAGTAAAAGGCTTCCACGATTTCCCGTTACTACCCCGAGGACTAGATCTGAGGTGCCTTTTTCGGTTTCCATCAGTGCGCGCCGCCAGGGCATCAGTCCGTATTCAACCTCAATGCCTTGCTGGCGAAAAATTTCCCGGACAACTTCAACCAGGATTCCCGGATTCTCGGATTCGGGAGTGCAGGCGTAGGGGCACCAGATTTCGGCGGTAATGGATATGCTGGTTTCCAAGGCGCTTTGCCCGTCGCTTGCCGCTTGCGGCGAGTGAGCGGATATCAAAAGCAAAGACATGCCTATTAAAAAGAGTTTCAGTTTCATTATTTTCTTCAGGGTTTATGACTGTCTTCGCAATGTAGATTGCTGTCTCAGTGATTCCAGTTAGAGAGCCAGCTTATTAACCTCTGCAAAAACTCGGGCCATCAGGGTCTATTCTGAGTCTACCTGTACCAGGTCCCGTCAGCAGGGCAGGTATCGAGCTGGGTTGGCTGGGCTGATCAATAAAAAAGTGAAGACTTATCTTCTCCTGGTGATGTTAGGTGATTATTTGTCAGGGCGGATGAGGGTGTTGCTTTGGTCCCCTGGCCCCGGGTCTGACCCTGGTAAAGGTATGAGGTCAACCTGTTCGGCACTGCGGTAAGAATTCACGATGGCATCCAGTCTCCCAGAGTCCTTCATGTGCAGCAGACCTTCATCCAGAAATCTTGCGCTCTCCCGCCCCTTGGCGTTTGGCGTGAATCCCACATACAAACCGCTGGTTTTTCCCGTCGCAGAAATATCAAATGAATTCAAACCATCATTGAGTTCATCCAGGCCTCCCTGGCTTACCTGGTACTGCACAGCACCCAGGTCCTCCACTATGACGTCTATTCGGCCGCTCAGCAGCATCTTCAATAGATGTTCAATATGCTTGTTCATATACAGGGCGCTAATTAGCTCGTGTTTTTCCAGTCGCGACTCGATGTATTGATCAAGTTCACCACCTTCATCGAACATCATGGCGTACCCGATACCAATTTTCTTGCCATCCAGCACGTTGGTGCCGGTGTAGGGCTGGCCCTGTCCCTTGCGCCAGATCAGGACTGTCCTGTCATGAGTCAGCGGGACAGTGTTGCTTAGCATTCTGCCTGAATAATTTTTGGAAAGGCCGAGCGCAGCGTCAGCCTGTCCGGCCTCCACCGAATGTTTCGCACGCTGCCAGGGAATCACCTGGTAGCTGATCGTAATACCGTGCTGCGAGAAAATTTCCTCGACAATGTCTACCAGGATGCCGCGCTGGGCGTCATCGGATTCACAGGTGTAGGGACACCACAGATCGGAGACAAGACGTAAGGGAGCAGTCGCCTCCTGGGCTTGAACGCCGCTGATCAGGCCCGGTATCAGCAGCAGGCTTACTATCAGGCGGGAGCCCGGCAAGGTGGACAGCGCCCTGATCAGCCCCGGTGGGCCTGAACGAATTCGTTTGCCTGATTTATTGATCGATCCTGGTAACAGAATTCTGATCCCCTGGCTAAATTTCGCGCAATAGTCGATTTCTGGCTGGTAGAGGCAAGAGTGCTACAAACCGGCTCAATCCCGGTCGTTTGTATAGCATTCTCCCAAGCAAGACATAATAATCAGAAAATACGGCAATCAAAGTCTTAATCTACGTCTAATTCACTCGTCTGCCAAGATAAACCGGTTCAGGGTCGGTGGCGGCTAGCTGTTTGGGGGAGATTGAAATTCCCATGCAACGGGAGGCGAAACCTGGCTCCCGTTTCTTATCCATGAGGGTTACCATTAGCTCCCCGTTTTCAGTACCTGGTGCTGACACGAGGACTAAATGTCTAATTTTGATTCCTTGAGGACGACCAATGGGCCTGGATTTATTCGCTTCACTTGATTTGCCGAATGGCCAATCTATTCCCAATAGAATTGCCAAGGCCGCCATGGAGGAAAATATGGCGGTGGAGGGGCAGTTGCCCGGACGGGATTTGTGGAATTTGTATTCCTCGTGGGCCCAGGGTGGCGCGGGCTTGATTATCACCGGAAATGTCATGGTGGACGGAAGGGCGATGACCGGACCGGGCGGTGTTGTGTTGGAAGAGGGGACCGTGATTGCACCGTTCAAACGTTGGGCCAGGGCAATTCGAGCGGGGGGTGCCCAGGCATGGATGCAACTCAGTCATCCGGGGCGCCAGGTCTACGCGACGATGAAAGGAAATGTCTGGTCTGCATCGGATATTCCGCTGGACCTGGGTAAACACTCGGGAATGTTTGGCAAACCGATTGCAATGAGCGAAGACCAGATCATGGAAACGATCGGGCGATTTGCCACCAGTGCGGCGCTGGCTGAGAAGGCGGGTTTCACCGGAGTGCAGATTCATGCCGCCCACGGTTACCTGATTTCGCAGTTTTTGTCCCCCTTGTCCAACCGTCGCGAAGATAAATGGGGTGGCTCCCTGGAAAACCGGGCCCGGTTCCTCAAGGAAATTATCCAGGCGGTGAGAGCCAGTGTTGCCCCGGGATTTTGTGTGGGCGTGAAACTGAATTCCGCGGACTTTCAAAAGGGTGGGTTTGACGAGAAAGATGCCACCAGGGTCCTGGAAATGCTGAACCACCTTCATGTGGACCTCGTGGAGTTGTCCGGTGGAAGTTATGAAAGCCCGGCCATGCAGGGACACACGACAGATGGTCAAACGCTGGCTCGTGAAGCCTATTTCCTCGATTTCGCCCAGCGGATTGCCGGGGCGGCAAAAATGCCGGTAATGACCACCGGCGGCATAACGCGCAGGGCGGTAGCCCAACATGTGCTCGACCAGGGTATTGATATGGTCGGCATCGCGACGGCCCTGGCGATGAACCCTCATCTGGTGAACGACTGGAAATCAGACCCGGAGGCCCGGGTGAATCCAGTGACTGTGAAGTGGAAGGACAAGGCGCTGGTGGCGCTTGGGACCATGGCGATAGTGAAGAGGCAGTTGCGAAGATTGGGCGTAGGCAAACCACCCATGCCGGGTGTTTCGCCCAGCATGTCCCTGTTGATGGATCAACTGAGAAAGCTGCAACAAACCCGGCGCTACCGTCGGTGGTTGAGGCGCAGGTAAGGAGGTGCTGCCACCTGGAATGTTTTGACGCTCCAGAAGGTTTGCCGGGCGCAAATCAAACTGGCTCGACGGTCTTTTCATGTATTATCTGGCATAGAGCATTGTTTTCGGCAGCATCGTAATGCCGGGGAACACTACTCATGGAATCTCAAGAGCCAGGGGAAATGGATGGCCGAATATAAGGCGTATTCACCGAATGCGGAGGTGCTTGGCAGGGCCGTTCTGGTCGTGGTGTACGCCATGCCCGCCTATGAAGCCCGGGTGAGAGAATTTATGACCGAGGAGGGTATAGGTGGCGTTGGGCCGGATGACTGGGTGCCGCAACAGTCATGGCTAAACGTTCTCGGGAAAGTGACTGACGCCTTTGGTGATTACACGCTACGAAGCATTGGCACCTCTATTCCCGATCACGCCCTGTTTCCCCCGTCGGTGAAAGACTTTCGCTCGGCGATGGAAGCACTGGATGAGGCCTATTACCTCAATCACAAGGGTGGGGATATCGGGCATTACCGCCTGGATCTGGCGGCTATCGAATCTCGTCAGGCAATAATGGAATGTCGCAACCCCTATCCTCCCTATTTCGACCTGGGAATTATCAGTGCGCTGTGTGCGAAGTTTCCGCCATCGATCAGCGCCACCTGCAAAGTGGACTGGGAGCAAGGTCATGTGTCGCGCCTGGATGGCGGCGAGACTTGTAGATTTCTCATTACCTGGTAAGTCGATTTCCACACTCGCGCAGCCAGGCGGGTGGATATTTACTTAACTCGTGATTCCTTGTCCAACTGATAAGCCGACATGATCTCCTCAAAACGCCCTGAGGCACGCATTCGCCGCATCCCCTCATCAAACCTGGCCATGTTGGCTGCGCCTTCCTCAGTTCGTGGAAATCCTCCGTGCAGGGTGTTGCCGAGACCGGTATCAATAATGCTGATTTGATCCAATACCCCTTCGCGGGTTGCGACGTACATGATCACGTCAATGTTTTCAGGGAAAACATCTATCCGACCCGATAACAGCATGGGCAAAAGCGATTTCATAGGAGTGTCGCTAAATATATCGATAATGCGATCTTGATCGACTCTGCGTTGCTCCAGGTATTGATCCAGTTGGCCACCATCGTCATAAGTGTACTCGGAGGCTGTGCCCACCTTCAGTCCATCGAGCATGCCGGGACCCGAGTAGTTAGTGCCCTTGGTTTTTCGCATTACAATGGCAGTCCTATCCACGGCCAGGCTTTCTTCGCTGAATAGCAGTAATCTCTGTTCGTCGTCCACCAGGGCCACTGCCATTTGAAATTTACTCGTTTCAATTTGCGAATAAGCACGGTTAAAAGGCAAGACTTTGTAGACGACCGTTTCTCCGTAACCCTCGAAAATTTCCTTGGTAATGTCCACGGCAAAGCCCTGCATTCGCGAGTTCTCAGCGCAGGTATAGGGGCACCAGTAGTCGGCAGTAATCACAAACGGTTGTTTTGCCCCGGCCTCGGCTCGCGCCGTGTGGGGGATGCCGAGCAGCAGTGCCAAAAGACAACCCAGGGTCAATGCCAGGTAGCCTGTCCTGAGGCCAGGGGCCGGGATAATCTCCACGGGTGAGATTGAATCGGTCGATGAGTCTTGATAGTTGACGAAGTCAGTTCTCATTCCCAATATCCTGTCAAAGGCTTTTTTGTGTTCTGGCTGGATTATCCATCACAAGCGCAGCAAAAATCTGTCAGGGATTCCCTCATATTTGATGAATATGCCCCCGGATTCGGCGATTTCTCATCCCGGAAAGAAAAAGGCCCCGGTGTTTATGCCAGGGCCTTGTGGATTATCGGCGCTAGAGAATTACTCTACCGGATTGCCATCTGCATCAATGAAGTGGATCTCGCCAAGCCCCAGTTCGGCCAGGCCCGGTACGATCTGTTCCTTGTCGCCCACGATTACCCAGATCGTCTGTGCAGGGTTAACCATGCTGGCGGCACCCCTGGATACGTCGTCGACATCAAGGCCTTGCACCATTGATGCGTAGCGATCCCAGTAGTCCTCTGCCAGGCCGAAGCGCAGGACCTCGATCAAATCACCTGCTACTGCACCGTTGGTCTCCCAGCGGCCAGGCAAGCTTCGGATGGTCTCTTCCTTTGCCTCGTTAATTTCATCCGGGGAGGGCAGGCGATCACCAACGATATCCCGGAATTCCCTGGCTATTTCGGCAATCGACTCCACGCTCTTATCCGACTGGACAGGGGCGTAGGCCAGGAAGGGTCTTTGTGCCTGGGTGTCCAGGAGTACGGTTCTGGCGCCATAGGACCAATGCTTGTCCTCACGCAGGTTCATGTTGATACGCGAGGTGAAGTCGCCACCCAGGATGCGGTTCGCGGCCTCGATACCAATCTCGTTGTCATTGGCCTTGGGCTCCATCAGTCTTCCGGCGATGATGATGGACTGCTGGGATTCAGGCCGGTGAACCACGTACACAGCTCCTTTTTCTGGAGCCTCCACTGTTGCGATGGTCTTGACCGGGACATCCCCGGCAGCCCACTTGCCAAAATGCCGTTCCAACTGGGGCAGGATTTCTTCCAGGGTCGTATCGCCAACCACCACCATGGTGGCGTTGTTAGGCTTGAACCAGTTGTCGTGGAATCCGGTCAGGTCTGCCCGGGTGATTTTGGCGACGCTTTCCTCCGTGCCGGATCCGGAGAATGGCAAGGAGTAGGCATGGCCTTCACCGTAAAGTAATTTCGGCAACACCCTGAGTGCCATGGAGAAGGGCGTAACTTTTTCACGCTGGATTCCAGCAATTTGCTGCTTGCGCAGGCGTTCCAGCTCGGCATCGGGGAAAGCAGGGTTCAGGATCACATCCGCGAATATTTCCAGCGAGGGATCCAACTTGTCTTTCAGGGCGCTCAGGCTCACGGTTGCCATGTCCAGATTGGCCCCGGCTCCCAGGTTGGCGCCCAACATGGCCAGTTGTTCACTGATTTCCAGGGAAGAACGCTTGGCCGTGCCTTCGTCCAACAGGGTCATAGCCAGGCTGGTGACACCCATGATTCCTGATTGATCCGCTGCATAACCCGAGTCCACCAGCAAATCGAAATCCACTACCGGAATGGTCGGCCGGGCAACCACCACTACTTCCAGGCCGTTGCTGAGTTTGCCACGCTGGAATTCAGGGAAAGAAACATCCGGGTAGCTTTCGGGTTCCGGCACAGCGCTGCGATCCGCGTCGTCACCGGTAGCGGCAAAGTTCTCCAGGGGATTGACCTCAAGCACATACTTGCCATCGGACAGCCAACGTTTCGCTGCGGCCTGCACCTGTTTTCTGTCGGCACTTTCCAGGCGAGCCATACTCTCTTTCCAGGCATCAGGACTGCCGCCATAGACTTCGCTTTCCGCCAACACGTCAGATTTGCCGCCGAAACCGCCGATCCTCTCGACGCCACGTACAAAGCCGGCGCGAATTTGTGTCTTTACTCTTTCGAGTTCTTTCTTGGTAGGTCCCTTTTCAAGGAACAGTGCCACTTCCTCGTTCATCGCCTGCTCAATGGCAGCAAGGTCCTGGCCAGGCTGTGCAGTGGCAAATATGGCGAATACGCCAGCGATCTCCAGGGGATAGGCAAAGGCAGAGACGTCTGTGGCGATCTGATCCTTGTAGACCAGGCGCTCGTACAGGCGCGAATTCTTTCCACCCGCTAATACGCTGCTGGCCAATGCCAGGTAATCGGCGTCGGCGCTGCCTGCTTCAGGCATGACCCAGACCATATGGGTTCTAGACTGGGGAACCCGGTCCTTCATGGACTTGCGTTGGGTTCCGGTGCGCTCGGGTATCCAGCGCTCGGGTTTGGTCAGTGCCGGTCCCGGGGGGATGGCGCCATAGTATTTCTGTACTTTTGCCAGGGCCTCTTCGGCGGTGATGTCGCCGGCGACCACCAACACGGTGTTATCCGGACCGTAATAGGTCTTGAACCATTCCTTCACGTCATCCAGGCTCGCGGCATCCAGGTCTTCCATGGAGCCGATAACCATCCAGGAGTACGGATGGCCGGTGGGAAAGAGATCCTCGAATATCGTGCTGAAGACTTTTCCGTAAGGCTGATTCTCACCCTGTCGCTTCTCGTTCTGCACCACGCCGCGCTGTTCGTCCAGGCGGGCCTGGTCGATTGCACCCAGTAAGTGCCCCATGCGATCTGATTCCAGCCACAGGGCCGTATCCAGGGCCGTGACCGGGACGTTCTGGAAGTAGTTGGTTCGATCGAAGCTGGTGGTTCCGTTCATGCCGGTTCCACCGATACGGCCCATCATCTTGAACCAGTCTTCGTTGTAGTTTTCGCTGCCGTTGAACATCAGGTGTTCAAACAGGTGAGCAAAGCCCGTGCGACCGATTTTTTCGTTCTTGGAGCCCACGTGGTACCAGGTATTCACGGCAACGATGGGCGCCTTGTGATCTTCATGGACAATCAGCGTCAGGCCGTTGTCTAAAACGAATTTTTCAAATGGGATATCTACTTCGGCATCTGCCGCCCACGCGGCGCCGGTTAGCAACAATGAAATCGTTGCCAGGGAGCCAAGAAGTGTTTTTCTGAACATCAGGAAAATCCTTTTTTGTGTTGTTAGCACGCTTGTCGCGCGGACAGGGAAACCGATCCGGCGAGTCGCTTTGAATCTGGGACAGTGACCGGCGCAGAGAGTTTCCATTTATCTTCCTATCCTGCAGATTAATTTGCCGCGGGACAAGACGGTATTACCCGCAATAAGACGCATATTTTGGGGTCGCAGCGGCAAGACCGAGTTCCACTTGAGACCCGGTCTTGATGAGGTGCGAGATGGGCGCCATGTTCGAGTTTGCCTGCCCCTGTGGATTGAGCTAGCGCTTATCCGCCATAATATTTACTGCATCCCTGAGCATGGAAGCCGCGGTGGGTATCGGTTCGCGCTCCCAGAGCTTGTGATACATCTTGCCGTAGATGTCGCTGTGTATCTCAACGCCCATTTCCCAGCCATCGCAGTGTGCGAGGAAATCGCTATCAGGCAGTGATACCGGCCCAACCGACAGCTTTCCATCCTGGGCGGTGGCCAACAGTTTCACCCGGCGCCCCTGTTCCTTTTCCGCCATGATGAATTCCTGGGTCAATGCGGTGATGCCCGTTACCTGGATATCGGCCAGGGTAACCGACATGCCAAGGATGCTGTTGGCGATGATGCTGAGCTTGTTTGCGGTGTCCCAGCCTTCCACGTCCAGTGCCGGGTCGGCTTCGGCAATGCCGCGGCGCTGGGCTTCGGCCAATGCGTCTTCATAGGATCGCCCGGTGGACATCTCGTCCAGGATGAAGTTGCAGGTACTGTTGAAAATACCGCGTAGCAATTCAATGTCGGCAGCCACCATGTCCCGGCGACCAATATTAATCACCGGCAGGCCTCCGCAAACCGTTGCGCTGAAACCCAGTTCACAATCGTTGTCCCTGGCCAGTTCATGCAATTCCTGGAATGCCAGTACTAATGGGGCCTTGTTAGCCAGGACCACGCTGATTCCGTTGCCCAGCGCTGCCCGGGTAATGGTCAGTCCCGGGTCGCCGTGTTCCAGGTTAACCGGCGAGGCCTCCATGACCAGGTCGCAGGCCTGGTCTTCAATTACATCAGTGACCCGCAATGACTGGTCATAACCGGTCATTTCTGCAACTGGCTTACCGGATGCTTTTTCCTGGCAAAGGGTGGCAGGGTCATAGCCCAGGGAGTCCATTGCGACACCGCTGCTGTCGGCAATACACACTATCCGGAACTCCAATCCATACTCATCCAGTAGACGCGCTTTTTTAGTGGCGAGGATGTCTAGCAGATTTCGATTTACGCTCCCCAGGCCGACCAGTACGGTCCGAATCAAACGGTGGGAATTAGTCACTGGCATAGGGGGTACCTGGTCCTGCATGGATTATTGATTTGCTATGAAACATCGCCGCCCAGGCGGGCGGCGATCTGAGTTATCGAGTGAGGAATCCAGTATATAGGGACTAGTCCTCTTCCTCATCATCCTTCGGATTGCGATCGTCCCGTTCATCGTCATCCTGTTTATATTTGGCAGGCCTGTCTGGCTGATTCCTGCTATCGGAATTGTTTCCTGCTTCCTGGGCTTCCTCGTTACGACGATGCTCCTCGGCTTGGGATCTTTCCTGTTCGGCTCGGGCGCTTTCTTTCTCTGCCTTTTCCTGGAGCTTTTCTTCTTCTCTCTGGCGCGTCTCGGCAGCCTTGCGTTCGGCTTTGTCAGCCTTTTTCTGAGCTTTTTCTGCCTGTTTTTTGGCTCGGCGCTCCTCCCGGGTCATCTTTTCTTTTTCTGCTGATTGAGGCCGTTCCTGTTGTTGTCCCGCAGGCGGCTTTCCTTCCTGGCCCTGGCCGGGTGGCTTGGCGTATAGCGGCGCGGCCGCGCCCAGTGACACCAGTGCTGCGGTAAGTGTGCCCAGGGTGAGCTTGCGAATCATGGCTATTCTCCTGAAGGTTTACGGTTAACCGAATTAGAACAAATAACTGTGCGCTTTTTCAGGAAATGTCGCCAGTACCGGGGATTTATTTCAGAAAGCGATTCAGAAAAAAGTCTAATGAATAAATAATAAAAACAGTAGTTTATAGGGGAGTTATGCGACTGTTTCGAGATAAAGCTCTGGTATGCTCCGAATTGTGAGAATGGGCCGGAATGGATCCCTCGCCCGGCATTAAATTCCCTCTTGAAAAAATTCTGCCCGCCCCGAAATTAAGAACTGCAGGCGCCAAGTCTTACCCAGATTGGCGCCGGGCAAGATGACTTTTGTTTTACGTATCGCTTCTTTTGGAGGATGTGTTCATGACTACCATTGATTTAACCCCCCTGTATCGCAGCAGCATTGGATTTGACCGCCTGGCCGGTCTGCTGGACTCGGCCCTGCGCAGTGATCAGCCTGCTGCCGGATATCCACC
>CAKZML010000008.1 GCA_937128475.1 uncultured Chromatiales bacterium | reverse complement strand
TATTGAGACGAAATCATGCTCTACGGAATTTTGAAAACTGCCCACCTGCTGTCCATCATCCTCTGGATCGGCGGCATGATTTTTACGCGTTATTTCCTGGGGCCCGCGGCCGCGAAACTCGACTCGCAGACCCGGGCTAGTCTTATGCAAGACACCCTGGGGCGTTTCTTCCGCCTGGTCGCATACGCCATATCCATCGCCCTGATCTCGGGAATCTGGATGGTGGGCCGGGTGGCCAAGATGGCTATCGTCGCGGGCACCAATTTCTCGCTACCCATTACCTGGGCGGCCATGATGGGACTGGGGTTCATTATGGCCGGCTTCTTCTTGCTGATCCGTTACTCGCTGTACACCAAGTTAGTCAAACAAGTGGCGGCCTCTGATTGGCAAGGCGCGGACAAATCCCTGCTGACCATCCGAAATTGGGTAGGAGCCAACCTGGCCATTGGCCTGTTGATTGTGCTGGCAATGGGAGTTGGCCCGTACCTCTAGGTCGCGGTCCCTTCAGGAATTTTTACGCGCCTCCGCTTTTAGCGCTTTTTTGCGGGCCTTTTCCTCGCGCTTTTTTTGCTTCTTTTCGCGGGTCTTGGGATCCTCAGACAACTCTTCCATGGTTTTCAGGATGTCCACTTCACCCACTTCCAGTAGCTCGCCAAAACTGCGTCGACACACTGTCCAGGTAGCCCCGATCACCGCCAGGTAGATGACGGACATCACGCCCACGTAGCTGAGCTGATCAGCCAGCTCGGTAATCCATTCCGGAATACTAATTCCGAAAACCGAATTGAGGATCCCAGTGAGGATCGGACCGACGATTCCGATTTGCAGCAGGATCAGTGTGGTCACGTACACCATGATTCGAAACACCAGCAATCGCACCGCCAGGTTCCATACACCCTTCGTCCAGTTACTGCTGAAACACAACGCAGCCACCGCGATGGTCATGGCCGCCGCCACACCCAGCTCGTTGACGAACATCACCAGCACGTCACCGAAAGCCAGCCCGTTTCCACCCAGTCGCGCCACCACCTGGCTGATCAGGAACTCCAGCAAGAGCAATCCCAGGGGCATCGCCAGGGAGGCGGCCAGCCAGGGGAAATCCTGTTCCTTTACGCCCTCGCGAACACGCTCACCGACAAACAAGTAACGGCGAATCAGCACCGCGAAGGCCAGGCCCGTTACTGCAGCCGGCCAGTGTATGAACTTGTTTAGCGGTAACTCGGGGAACAACCCGGTGATCAATTCCCCTGCCACGATGGCAAACACCGCAAAGGCCATGATGCGGGTTCGCGGCGGACTGCCGTACACCTCGTCCAGGCGATCATCATCAGGGTTGGCATTAAAGGCCTGCCTCACCGCCGGGCCCATGTCAGCAAACCCTTCCCTGGCAATCCCGGCCAGGTGCCTGATGTTATACATGGCAAATCACCCCACGGTGTCCGGTCACCCGTGGGGAATCATTCCTGGCGTCCATGCTCTGCCACCCTCTCAAGACGATTCGCCGCGCCGCACATAGAAGCCCTCGAACCAGGCAGCCCAGGTTTCACCTTCGTCAGTACTCAATTCGAAAAACTGTCGAACCCGACCATCATCCAGCAATGTCCAGGTACCACGGAAGGCAGCGCCGGCGGGATTATCCGTGTCGATAATGGTGCCTTCCAGCAACATACTGCCGTCCTGCAAACCACCGCGAATATCGATGATGGTGCGATCGGCGCTCACCCAGACCTGAACCCACTTTTCAGCCAGCGGATCAAAATAGTTGATACTGGTCCCGGTGTTGTTACGCACGCTGGTCCACTTCTCCACCAGCAGGCAGTCCGACTCGGTCTTGCTGATGGTATTGGTGCCAACCTGTCTGCCGTCCGCGATAAACACGTCCCACTGCCCCACCCAGAAATCAAACTGGCTGTGACGGGCATCGGTCTCGCATGGCGGCGGAGGTGGCGGGGGCGTCGCATCGGGCTCCTGGGCCACTACCGTAGCCATACCCCCTCCCAGCGACAGTGCGCTCACTATCGAAATCATCCACTTGCTCATAGCCATCCCCTTTTTATTCTTAATAGGCAGTGTAACCACTATGACGAGCCGCTGACAAAAAGGTTCCACCGCCGATCCGAGCCGTCTTGTCGCCCATGTATTTCAACATCCCTATCGGCACACCGGGGTCTCTGGCGTATGATTGCGCCTTTCGACCCACGGACCGACAACATGACGCCCGAAAGCGCCCTGTCATTTTTTATCGCGATCTTTATCTTCGGTGTGACGCCGGGTCCGGGTGTGTTCGCGATTATTGCCAGGGCCCTGGTCAGCGGCGCTCATTCCTGCACCCTGTTGTCATTGGGCATGGCCGTGAGTGACTGCATGTACCTGGTGCTGGCCTGCCTGGGACTGGCTGCCATCGCCACCCACTGGGGCGAGGTATTCACGGTGATCCGATTCGTCGGCGCCGCCTACCTGATGTTCCTGGGCTACAAGATGTGGACCGCCCCGGTGAAGGTCAGCGATGAATTAAACGTCGCACCGGCCAACGGTCCCGGCATGAGCTTTCTCCAGGGTTTCCTGATCTCCGCGTCCAACCCCAAGGTAATCGTTTTTTATATTGCCTTCCTGCCCACCTTCATGGACCTGGAGTCCCTGACCGGACGGGACATCGTACTGGCCGTGATACTGGGGCTGAGTGCGCTGATGCTGGGACTGGTCATGATCGCCGCCACCGCCGCCCGGGCGCGCAACTGGTTCCGCTCACCCCGGGCCATGAAAGGCCTGAACCGCAGCGCCGGATCCATCATGGCCGCCGC
>CAKZML010000007.1 GCA_937128475.1 uncultured Chromatiales bacterium | reverse complement strand
CCAAACCATGACAAATATTCGCCTGCCCCTGCTCGTCGCGACCCTGCTTGCGCTGTTGTCCACCGCCGCCTGCCAGCCCAACCCGGAGACGCCCGTAGCAGCTACTTCACCTGCCCAGGACATGGCAGCTACGCCTGACTGGGACGGATTCGTTAACGACTATATCGAAGCCCATTTCGTCGCCCATCCTGCCCAGGCGGTGATGATGGGGCGGCATGAATTCGACGGTCAGCTACCCGACTGGAGCCGTGGGGGCATCGAAACGGAGATCGCCCGCCTGAAGCAAGCCCGGGCTGATGCGGTGGCTTTCCCCGCGGACAGCCTGAGCCCTGAGCAGCAGTTCCAGCGCGAATACTTCCTGGCAGTGATAGACCGCAACCTGTTCTTTATCGACAAGTCCGGCTATCCCTTCAAGAACCCCGCCTTCTACTTCGACTGGCAACTGGACGGACTGGACCCGGCCATTTACATCAGCCTGGAGTACGCACCCAAGGCCCAGCGCATGCAGGCCTTTACCAACTATCTCAAGGCCATTCCCACCGCCGCTGCACAGATACGCGAGAACCTGGCCATGCCCATGGCCCGCACGGTGCTCAACTATGGCATCGCCTCTTTCGGTGGCATGGCCGAGTATTTCGAGCAGGATGTGCCCGCGATCTGGGCAGACGTGGATGACGCGGCCCTGCAGACCGAGTTTGCCGCCGCCAATACGGCCGCGGTCAGCGCCATGACGGAACTCACAGCCTGGCTCAAGAGCAATACCGGAACCGCCACAGAGGACTACGCCCTGGGCGCCGAGTTGTTCAGCCAGATGATTTACGACACCGAGCGGGTAAACATCTCCCTGGCCGAACTCGAAGCCATCGGCCGCGCCGACCTGGCTCGTAATCAGAAAGCCCTGGCCAAGGCCTGTGCCGAGTTCGCCCCAGGCAAGAGTATTCCGGACTGTTACGCGAAGATGGCCGGGCGCAAACCAGAGGGTGGTCCGGTAGCCTCGGCCCGCCGCCAATTGACGGAGCTCAAGGCCTTCTTGATCGAGCATGACATCGTCAGCATCCCGGGCACCGAAGAAGCCCTGGTGGAAGAATCCCCGCCCTACGCCCGCTCCAACTCCGCCTACATCAACACGGCGGGGCCCTACGAAACCAACATGCCCTCCACCTATTACATCTCGCCACCAGACCCGTCCTGGTCCCCCGAGGTGCAAAAAGCATATATCCCCGGCGAGTCGGATCTGCTGTTCACCTCCGTGCACGAAGTCTGGCCCGGGCACTTCCTGAACTTCGTCCATGCTGCACGCGCTGACTGGATCTTCGGCCGCATTTTCGTGACCTACGCATTTGGCGAGGGCTGGGCCCATTACACCGAGGAGATGATGTACAACGACGGGCTGCGTGATGGCTCCCCGGAGACCCATATCGGCCAACTTTCCAATGCCCTGCTGCGCAATGCGCGTTTCCTGTCTGCCATCGGTCTGCACACCAAAGGCATGAGCGTGGAGGAGTCCAAGCGTATGTTTATAGAAGAGGCCTACCAGGACGAAGGCACCGCCATTCAGCAAGCCAATCGCGGCACCTACGATCCAGCCTACCTGAACTACACCATGGGCAAGCTGATGATCCGCCAGTTGCGTGATGACTGGATCGCCAGCCGCGGCGGCAGAAAAGCCTGGCGCGAGTTCCACGACACCTTCCTGGGCTTCGGCGGACCACCAATCCCCCTGGTCCGGGCCCAGATGATGGGCGGTGACGCCGAAGCGAAGTTCTATCGGGCTGCCCAGGAATAGATCGAAAAGGCAGGGGGGTCGGACCGCGATATTGGCATCGCTGGTTCGACCCCTTTTTTTTGGTTGCGTTCGTGTCCCTCGCTAGTTGGGAAAATTCATTTGCTCGAGCACTGCCTGGAACCTTGGCTCATCCCGGAGACTGTCAAACATTGACGCGGTATTCAGCCATAACATCTGGACGTCATGCTCGGCATGGGCGCGCTCCAGCCAATCAAGCGCTTTTTCGGTATCACCCATGCCTATATAGGCGAACACCAGCTCAATCGCAGGAACAAATTCGATCCTGGCTCGCAACTCCAGGCGACGAAGACCCTCTTCAGCCTCTTCCTGCATTCCAGACATGGCCTGCGCCATCACCACCAAGCCTGGATTCTTCCTCTGGATCAGGGTCGCCAGGGCTTGCGGATAGTCTCCAAGGAACATATGCATGTGCGCGTCAATGTCGAGGGGCGGCTCCATTCCCGGATAGTTCTTCATAGCCGATTGGATAAGCTTTTCAGCCTCAACCACCCGACCGCCGATAAACACTGGGAAAGCCCGTTGTGAGGCAATCACCGGTGACAGGGGGTCATGCTCAAAAGCCCGCGTAAAACTCTCCTCTGACTCCTTAAGCCGACCCTGTGGCCACAGACAATAGCCCTGCCAGTGATAAGCGGATGCATATCCGGGGCTCAACCTGATCGCCTCACGAAACTCGGCATCTGCCGCGGCCCAGTTCCACTCATAGCCACAGTGCGCCCAGGCAAGGGTGGCATGGGCCTCACCCAGGGACGGGTCCAAACGCAACGCCTCCCTTGCCTCTTCCAGCACCAGGGGAAACACGTTCACAGCAGGAACCATGGCGTAGGCGCTAAGCATCATGTATGTATCGGCAATCCCCACGTGGGCCATGGCATACAGGGGATCCACTTTCACCGCCCGGTCAAAATACTCCAGGGCGGCCTTGAGCCCTTCCGGGCTGCGTTTTCTCCATTCAACCCTGCCACGCAGATATAAACCCCAGGCATCCTCACTCCCTCCACTGCCATCGTGATTCGGGTCATTATCAGGATATTTCAGGTTAACATTGAGGGCCCTGGTCAGGTCCCGCGCTGCCTCCGGAACCAGACCAGGAAGGTCTTCTACCTTCCGCTCATAGATGACTTTCAACAGCTCCGTGCCGAGCGCAACATCTACCAGCCTCATTCTGACTTCAATCACGTCCCCCTCTCCGCCTATCGCACCCAGCAGCAGGACCTCGGCACCGAGTTTTTCAGCGGCTTCAAGTGAAGACTTACCGTTATTGATTTTCTTGACATCATCGGGCTCCACCACCCGCAAGTTTTTTGCATGCAGCAATTGCAGAAACAATTGGTCGGGGAAGCTATCGGATAGATACTCCCTTTCCGAATTGCCACTGGCGCTGGTAAACGGTGCAATCGCTATTGAGCGATACACGACAGAAGGAGCCTGGAAAACATGCTGGGCAGCCCGCGGTTCTATCAGCAACCAATACAACGCCGCGGTCAGCATGGTTAAAACGACCAGGGAGATGCCGATTGCCGCCTCGCCCACCGGGCTCCAGGGATCAATGGCAATTTCCCCTGCATCACCGCGTTGGAAGATGTAAGTCAAGGCGACCCAGACAGGAAAACCCGCTACGAAAACGATGGCCACGATGCGCTCAGCCGGCGCCGGGTCGGCCATGAATATTTCCAGAAGATGACTGACGAGTTCTGTGCCGATCCAGCCCAGGGCTACATACAAGCCTGCCGAACTGATAACTCTGCGGCGACGTAGCTCTGCGATGAAGCGCCTCATTCCAGATCCCCCCTGCACGCGACATGCGTCAGAACCTCGAACTCGCGTCCACGGCACAACGTGGCCACATCCTTTGCACGCCGGTATATCTAATGTATAGGCACCGATGGATACTTCTGCCGTAGTGGAATCTACCTATAAAAAAATTCGCCGGTGGCCGAACCACGATAGTCGTGTCGTTGGCTCGACCCTTTTTTATCCCGGCAAAACAAGTCGAACCATCACGCGTGATCAGTTCGCTGCCGCCCACCGGCTTTTAGATTCTTTACGGTCCCGACCCAATCTCGAATCTCGCCAGGTATTTAGACTTGGCCTTATTTTTATTTCTCAGATTTACCCGGCCGCTTGCGAAACAACACCAACGAACACACGGCCAGGGCCGGCAAGATAATCAGGGTCAGCACTACCGGTGCATCCACCAGTGCAGACGATAATATGGCTGCGGCCCACAAAATGGCGTCGCCAATGGTTTTGCTTTTGCTATTGCTCATCCGTCTCCCCTTCCTGCGTTTATCTGGCAGGAGTAATCAGTCCTTAAACGCCTGGCCGCTATATACATAGCTGGCGAAGCGAAAACCATTCAGATATCCCTGCTCCATGTCGGGAACTCGAAATCCCGCCCCGGCAATCAATTTATCCATGGGCCGATTCAGGCAGCAACCACCACCGCAATATCCCCATACCGGATTCAACAATCGTTGCTGGCGTTGCACGAAACGATCCGGTGCCAATCCGTGTTCAGCAAAGAGCATCACTGCCCCGGGTTTCATCACCCGGCGAATTTCGTCCAGGGCAATCGCTGTGTCAGGAATGCTGCACAGGGTGTAGGTCATCACCACGGTGTCGAAAAAATTCGAGGGTAGCGGAATGGATTCAGCCCCCGAGGGAACCGCCTCTACCTCAATGGAACTTTTACGTAAACGCTTCTCCGCCACCGCCTGCATGGAATCCCAAAATGGCTCCAGCGCCCACAGCCGCTGCACCCGATCCGCATCGTAACTGGATAAATTCAGACCGGTGCCAAAGCCCACTTCCAGGACCTTGCCATGAGCCCTGGGCACCAGTTCCTGGCGGGTGCGGAAAATATCCTCATGCCTGCAGGCCAGGTCAATGACACGGGGTAACACATGGCGCGAATAGATTCCCATCTGGCCAGCCTACTCCTGCCACTACCCGGACGGGAGTTCCTGGCGGATCGCCAGCTTGTACAACAGCACCGCCACCCCGGCCAGCATCAGCAAACCCAACCAACCGCCGAAGTGCCAGGCCTCGGGCAAGGCAAGTACATCCGCCGAACCCGCCACCACGATGGGAATTGCGATGAAGATACCCATCAACGCCTCGCCGGTAATCAGCCCGGCAGAAAACAGGGTTCCCTTCTGGTGAATATTTTCCTTTGCCTTGGCATCTTCAGCGTGGAAAAACCGCTCGACAAGATAGGCCACCAGTCCGCCGGCGAAAATCGGCACACTCAGTTCAATCGGCAGATAGATACCCACTGCACAGGCCAGCACCGGGGTGCGGAAGCTGGATTCGTTTTTCTTGAGCACCTCGTCGATGACGATGATCACCGCACCGATGCCGGCACCGATGCCGATCATGGTCCAGGGCAGTTCACCACCGAAGATGCCCTTGGCTACCGAGGCCATCAGGTTCGCCTGGGGAGCCAGCAAGGGATTCGGGTGGGCCTCGGTGGGTACGCCTATGCCATAGGCACTGGCCAGCAGGTTCAGCACCGGGGCCATGACCAGGGCGCTGGAAACACCACCGATGGCCAGCATCAACTGCTGCTTCCAGGGCGTGGCTCCAAGCAGGTAGCCACATTTCAAATCCTGCAGGTTATCGCCACCGATACAGGCCGCGGCACACACCACGGCCCCGATCATGATGGTGGCCACCGCACCGATAGGTGAATCCCTGCCCAGCAGCACAACCAGCACCAGGGCGGCGAACAAGATGGTGGCGATGGTCAGGCCCGACACCGGGTTATTCGAAGAACCCACCAGACCCGCCATGTAGGCGGAGACCGAGACGAACAGGAAGCCCGCCACGATCATGATGATGGTCATGGGGATGCTCACCAACCATTGGCCCACGATCGCCTGGTACAGCAGCATCAGCGGGATCACGAAGATCACCAGGCCAATGAGGATGAAGCGCATGGGCAGGTCACGTTCGGTGTCAGGCACCTTCTCGCCCCGGGCATCGGCCCGTTCGGCATTCAATCCGCTACGGATTCCCGAGAACAAAGACTTCCGCAGGGAAATCAGTGTCCAAACGCCACCGATGAGCATGGCGCCCACACCCAGGTAACGCACCTGGGCCGACCAGATGCCATAGGCCGCATCTTCGGCTCCGGCGCCGGCAAGTTGCACGCTGAGTACCGGATCGGCAGCCAGGAACCAGGTGCTGTATGCCGGAATGGCAATATTCCAGGCGATCACACCACCGGCGAGCATCACGATGCCGATGTTCAAGCCCACGATGTAGCCCACGCCAAACAACGCCGGTGACAAGTTGGTGCCGAAGTAGGCGAGGGTTTTTCCAAACCAGGCAGAGCTTGCTGCCGTGTCAGGGATCAGGCGCAGGCCGCTGGTGGCGGCGAGCTTCATGGCGCCGCCAATGGCCGCGGCTCCTGCCAGTACCTTCAGGCCTTCACCGGGCTTGTCGCCACTACGCAGCACCTCGGCTGCCGCCTTGCCTTCGGGGAACGCCAGGCCCTGGTCCACGATCAACGAGCGACGCAGCGGTACCGAGAAGAACACACCCAGCAAACCACCCAGGCCGGCAATAGCCAGAACCCACGAATACACAAAGTCTTCCCAGTAGCCCAGGATAATCAACGCCGGCATGGTGAAGATCACACCGGTTGCGATGGAGGAACCCGCCGAGGCGCCGGTGGACACGATGTTGTTCTCAAGAATATGTCCGCCACCGAGCATCCGCAGAATCGCCATGGACACCACCGCCGCCGGAATCGCCGAGGCAATCGTCATACCGGCAAACAAACCCAGGTAGGTATTCGCGGCAGCAAGAATCACCGCGAGGATGATGGCCAGGGTCACGGCCCTGAAAGTGAGTTCGGGCTTTGCTTCGTGGCTCATGTGCAATTCCTGTCTATTGTTATAGCTGTCAGTGAGCAATTGGACCTTGCTAGATAGTAGTAG
>CAKZML010000006.1 GCA_937128475.1 uncultured Chromatiales bacterium | reverse complement strand
TTCCTACGCCCTGAGTACGTCTCCACTGGTAGTGTGGACCACGTCGCTTGCGTCATGGTCTACTGGCCCCGGTAACAATAACCGTCGCTCCTGGACAGGCCGGGTTAAGAATATGAGGAAATGTGTATGCGTTGGAATAGCTGGACCTTGACCTCTCTACCAGGCCTGCTCGCAGGGGCCCTTCTACTGTGTACGCCGGGCCTGTCCCTGCTGGCCGCCCAGACCGCCTCCCCGCCCGAGTACCAGATGGAAATGAAGGAGGCCTGGATCGCATTGCCCGATGGGGTGCGCCTGGCCGCTGACCTGTACATGCCTGCTGGCGATGTGGCGGGCAAAAAATTTCCGGTGATCCTGGAATACCTGCCCTACCGCAAGACTGAGTCCCGTTCACGCAATTACTCCATGTACTCGTATTTCGTGGAGCGCGGCTACGTGCTGGCCCGGGTAGATATTCGCGGCACCGGCAACAGCGAGGGAACACTCATTCCCTACGAGTACTCGGACATCGAGCAAGTAGACGGCGAGACGGTGATCGACTGGCTCTCCAAGCAGGAGTGGTCCAACGGCAACGTGGGCATGTTCGGCATTTCCTGGGGCGGCTTTAACTCCATCCAGATGGCCGGTCGCAATCCGCCTGCCCTGAAAGCGATGATCGCGGTGGATGCCACCGAGGACTTGTACCAGGACGATGTGCATTACATGGACGGCATCATGCACCTGGATTCCTGGGAGATGAGCCAGGACCTGGACAACGCCCGACCCGGCGCCCCGGACTACGTGATCGACGAGGCCTACTTCCGGGACCGCTTCGACACCCAGCCCTGGATGATGACTTACAAGAACCAGCAGCGTGACGGGGCGTTCTGGGATCGCGGCTCCCTGCGTGACCGATACGACACCATCAAGATTCCCACCTTCCACATCGGCGGCTGGTACGACGGTTACCGGGACAGCCTGCCCCGAATGCTGGAAAACGTGAAAGCACCCATCAAGGCGATGATCGGCGCCTGGTCACATGCTTTCCCTCATGACCCCTACCCCCAACCAGGCATGGAATGGCGCCACGAGGCGGTGCGCTGGTTTGATCAATGGCTCAAGGGCATCGACACCGGAATCATGGACGAGCCGCGCTTTGCGGTTTACGTGAGGGACTGGCACCCACCCGGACCCTACCTGGACTACGCGCCGGGCACCTGGCGCTGGGAAGATGGCTGGCCCATCGAGCGAATTAAGCAGACTCCCTTCTATCCCCAGGACAACCATGACCTGGCTGCCAATGCTGCCGAACCTGTCACCCACGAATTACGTTATATCCCTTCCATCGGCATGGAGGCCGGCGGCCCGGTGATGTGGTGGGGCGATGTGGCCCATGACCAGCGCGGCACCGATGCCTATTCACTGGTCTATGACAGCGAACCCCTGGCCGAGAACACTGAGATTCTTGGACTGCCCAGGGCTGTTCTGAAAGTGGCAACCAACGCGACTCGCGCCAACTGGTTTGTGCGGATCTCTGATGTCTCCCCCGATGGTACGGTCACCCAGGTGGCCGGCGCCGGGTTCAATGGCACACACCGCAACTCGGCCCGAGACCCCGAGGACCTGGTTCCTGGCGAAGTGTTCCCGCTGGATATCGAAATGCACTTCACCTCCTGGGTCTTCCCCAAGGGACACCGGATTCGTTTTGCGGTGAACAATGCCCAGTGGCCCATGCTTTGGCCGACACCGGAGCCCATGACCAGCCAGCTGTTCATCGGCGGCGAGGATGGCAGCCATGTGATCCTGCCTATCGTGCCTCCGGGCAAGACCGACGCCCCCGACTTCCTGCCACCTGCGCCCAGCCCCTCACTGGCCGGGTTCGAGAGCATCGATACGGGTAATGCCTCGGGCTATGGCGAGGTCTCATCAGTAGACCGCAATCCCCAGACCGGTGAGGTCACCATCACTGCCACCAATACCGGCGGTTATCGCTACCCCTGGGGCACTGAGATTTACCGGGAGAGCATCAAGCACACGACCTCGGATGCACACCCGGAGAACACAGCGATGACCGGCAGTCATCGCATGGAAGTCACCCTGGAGAACCGGGTCTTGCTCTGGGAGGCGGAACTGTCATTTACCAGTGACAAGGAAAACTTCCACTATCACTACACCCGCAAGCTGACCGAGAACGGAAAACTCATCAGGGAGAAGACCTGGACGGACACCATCCCCAGGGACTTCCAGTAAGCAAGCGATCACACCATCACGACCGGGTCCACACGCCCGGTTGTGATGCTCTGGTTCACCGAGAAACTATTCTGCGGCGCGAACCGCTTCGATCATGATCGGCAGGGTGTAATTTTCATCCAGTGATGGCGTGTCGTAGATATTCCAGCCGGTGAATACCGCGATCAGGTCATACTCGGGCACGACCAGTAATTGCTGTCCGCCGTAGCCAATACCGGTCCATGCATATTTCTGTTCCCCCTCACCGTAGGGAACCAGCCACCACTGGAAGCCGTAACGCCAGTCATCCCCGCCAAAGCCCGGATCAACCAGGGGTTGGGTGGCCGCCTGCACCCAGCCTTCAGGAAGAATCCGCTTGCCGTCCCACATGCCATCCCGGGCATACAGGTAGCCAATTTTTGCCAGGTCCCGGGCGGTCAGGTACAAGCCACCCTCGCTGTCGGTCTCCCCGGTCGGGGTTTGCTTCCAGTAATAATCCTTGATGCCCAGCGGCGCGAACAGGCGCTTCTCGGCGAATGCCAGTGAGTGCTCACCAGTAGCCCTAAACAGGATGTGGTCCAGCAACATCGTCACACCCGAGTTGTACACGTAGGTCGTTCCGGGATCGGCCGCCATGGGCAGGCTCAGCACGTAACCGGTCCAGTCATCACTGCCTTCCATCACCGCACAAGTATTGCGTGGATCGGTGTAGCTGTAACTGTCCTCGTCCCACTGGATTCCTGCGGTCATAGTGAGCAGGTCGTGGAGGGTCATGGCTGCCCGTCGCGGATCATCATCCGCAGCCTTATAGTCATCAAAAAAGGGTGCTGCCCTGGCCTTCGGACCACTGATCTTGCCATCGCCGATAGCGATACCTATCAAGGTTGCAGTAACGCTCTTGCTCACCGACTGCATGCTGTGCAGTTTTCCGCGTTGATAATAGGGATGCCAGTCCGGGTCGTAGTAATTGTAGGGACCGCGACTCTGGTCTGGCTGGGACTTGAAGGCGCTATCGTAGTCGTGTTGATAGAATTTCTCGTAGACCACCTGACCGTTGCGTATCACCAGCATATTGTCGATATAGCCGTGCTTGCCCGAGGCAAACTCCTCATCAAGACGCTGGAGTACAGCAGCGTTTACACCCTGCTCTGCAGGGGTGGATTCAGGCCAGCCCGTTGTGGGCCATGGTGTATCGGCCAGGGCCGACGTGCCGGACAACAGCATGATTAGCGGTACCAGCAGACGAAGAATCGAGGTCATACAAACGCTCCAGGCAGGAATCAATCACACACGCTGACATCCCTGTCGGGACGCGAACCTCAGGAGAATAGCACTCTCCCGCTTACCAACTGTACTGCAGGTATACCGATGGGTAGTTGCTGCCACCCTTGATGCGTCCGAATGAGGACGATTGTTCAAAAATCGAAGAGCGGTGATGGACACTAACACCCAGGAAAAGACTCTGGTCAGAATCCTTCAACAGCCAGGGAGCAAGGTCTACATCCACACTAAAGTCCAGGTAGTTCATCAAGTTGCTGGCCCGGTAGCCCTTCTTGTCCATCTCGCGCTGTTCAAGGTTGGTGACATCACGGATATAAGAAATACCCTCGGCAAAACCTACCCGCCACAGGAAGGGCCAGTGGATGTTGTAGTACGCCTTGATGCCCAGCACATACTCCTGGGTCGGCTGACTGTCGTAACTTAAAGTCAGGGGAGTGTTGCCAATATTGATTCCCTCGCCTGGCTCCAGGGTCTGGCTGTAGGGATCTGAGCCCAGGTGGTAAACCAGGCCGGTGGTGAAATACAGGTCCAGGTCCTGCAGCCCAAACAGGTCATCAGCGATGGGATGACCATAGAAAATCGAGGTCATTCGGTTTTCCTGGGGATCTGACTCACCCTGCAACCTCAGGATTTCTCCGATACTCGACGGTGACGCCCAGCCGAAGGCAGCCCTGACATAGGGCCGTGATTCCAATGAGTCCCTGGGTGGCTTGGTCCGGTCGCTGAAAAATCCGAAGCCCAGGAAATACTCGCTGTAGTTCCCATCGGCGATAGACGCCGAGTCCCGGGTCTTGCCGTCCAGGCTGGTGAATTGAGCCCGGCCAAGCAAATACAGATTACTGGTGACGTGATAACGCAATTCGCCGCCCACTGTCAGGTCCACGGCGCTGCCTATCTTGTTATCAATCCGGTTCGGTAAGTCGTTCGGGTCAATAAACCCGTCCAGGCCAAAGTAACGATTATTAAACCTGGAACCTTTCCAACGCAGGGTCGCAAAGGGGAACAACTCCCAATTCCCCGACGCCCACTTGTAGCGTGCGTCAAAGGCCGCGTAGTAGCGACCCTCCTTGTCGGTCATCAGTTCTATATTGGATTCCAGGTTTTCGTTCCACAGATACTTGGCCTGTGCGCCCACATCCAGTCCGTCACCGCGTACCAGGTTCTGGTACTCGGCAGGAATATCAAAATAGCGATAGCGGCCGATTGCATTGAATTGCCAATCGTCTTGCTTGAATAGTTTCACGCCACCGGTGAGGCCACGAATAAAAAACCGGTCGCCGTTGTAAAACATTAAGGGGATGAAATCCGACACCTTGTCTTCGGCGGAGGGAAACGGGATATTGGCATTTCGAAAGCCTACGGCGATGCCCCAATCGTTGGGCTCCCGGGTCTCTTCAGCGAAGCTGGACTCACCTGAGAAGACGGCGCCAACAACCACTAAAATCACAAACCATATATGGCGATTCATTTTCTTATTTCCCATTGCGTCCGATGCTCCGGAATAGTTACGTGATACTGGCGCTCACCGCTCCAGCGTGGCCAATCATAGGTCAAAATTTTGTTCTTAAGTATTGATTGCTCCGGGCCCGACTGCCTCAGCGCAAACCCTCTCACACCTTAGTTTCACACAGAGCGACTCCCTTTTCAGCGCATTCGCCGCTGCCTTTTCTCCGTTCCGAACCCAAAAAATGCCCTCTTGTTGGCCCCCCGCCCTTGAATTACGGAGTTTACGCATCACATTTAGGACTGAAGAAGGTAAAATCCCTCGTTTACTAAGCTTCTCCGGGTACCGGGTAAGTTTATTGAATGCTCCCGCACACCGGCTTGACCGGCTTCGCGTCGACACAGGATCCAGGCATGAATTTGAGTACTGAAAATCTGGCTTTCACGCCCGAGGTTAAAGCTGCGACCCAACCAATCTATGAGAAGGTCAAA
>CAKZML010000005.1 GCA_937128475.1 uncultured Chromatiales bacterium | reverse complement strand
AAATCTGAACCCGCCGGTTTCTGGTATAGGCGTAGTCCGAATTCCGGCACGATTGCCAGCAGGTGATCGAAGATGTCCGACTGGATGTCTTCGTAGACGGCCCATTCGGTGGTGTTCGTGAAACAGTAAATCTCCAACGGCAGTCCCTCGGGCCCAGGGCCGAGCTGGCGAACAATCAACGTCATGTCTTTGTGGATTTTCGGATGATTCTTCAGGTAGTTGTACGCGTAGGCGCGAAAGGTGCCGATATTCGTCAGCCGCCGCTTGTTTACGTCTGCGTCCACCTCGGTCACGAGACCCGCGTTGTAGTCGGCCAGTTCCTGTTCCTTGGTCTTGATATAGTCCTTCAGCAGCGCGAAACGTGTGAAATGATCAACTTCGTCCTGGGTCTGCATGCGGATCGTGGACACATCAACAAAAATGGCTCGCTTGATCCGCCGGGCGCCTGACTGTGACATGCCGCGCCAGTTCTTGAATGAGTCCGTGATTAGCCGGTGGGTCGGGATGGTGGTGATCGTCTTGTCCCAGTTCTGCACCTTGACGGTGTGGAGCTGCACATCGACCACGTCACCGTCCGCACCAAACTGTGGCATCTCGATCCAATCACCGACCCGGACCATATCCTGGGCGGTCAGCTGTACGCTGGCGACCAGTGACAGGATCGTGTCTTTGAATACCAACAACAGGATGGCGGTCATCGCGCCAAAACCACTGAGTAGCAGCAGCGGTGAGCGATCGAGCACTGCTGAGATGATCAGTACGCCACCGAGAATCCATACAACGATCTGCACGAGCTGCACGAATCCCTTTAGCGGACGTTCCTTTGCCACGGGTGTGGCCGCGTAGATCGTATTTGCCGCGCTGAGCATGGCAGTCAGCGCCAGCGTCAGCATCAACACCATGTAGCCCATCGCGATATTGCGTATGAGCTGGACACCGGCTTCTGGTAAATCGGGCACGAACGACACGCCAACGAATACAATCAGCGCCGGCACAACCTGCACGAGACGACCGAAGACGTTGTGGGCAACCAGCGCGTCATCCCAGGTGACACTGGATCGTTTCGCGAACGCGCGGACGGTGCGGACCAGGACGTGCTTTGCGATCAGATTAATGATGGCCGCGGCGGTGAGCAGTGCAAGCAAGCCTACGCCGGGCGGCAAAAGGGCGTGAATCGTGCCTAGTTTTTCGAGCATTTTTGGGAATCCGTTGTGAGCGCGGGGAAATGGTATCACTCACTCCAGAGTAATAGGGGTCGAACCGCAATTACCCAATAATGTTGGTGTGGTCCAAGCTTCTTAGAGCGGAATGACCTTTCTCAAAGATTTTCGTACGGACCGACGAATGTGTCGCCATCTTCAAGGCGACCATTTTCAAAGCCTCGAAGGAACCAGCGCATCCGTTGCTCAGAGGTGCCGTGGGTAAATGCATGTGGCGTCACCCGACCCTGGGTCCTGCTTTGTATCGCGTCATCTCCGATCTGATTCGCGGCGCGCATGGCTTCTTCGATATCGCCGCGGTCGAGATAGCGTTGGTTATGGTATGCCCATACCCCCGCCAGGTAGTCTGCCTGCAGTTCCAGTCGGACCGAATATTCATTGTAATCGGGCTGCCCCCGCCTGGCGCTGACCTTGGCCGACACGCCAAGCAGGGTCTGAATGTGGTGCCCGACTTCGTGAGCGATAACGTAGGCCTGGGCGAAATCACCCGGTGCGTCAAATTGGTTTTCCAAATCGTTGTAGAAGCCAAGATCGATATAGACCTTTTGATCTGCCGGGCAATAGAACGGACCCATCCGGGCATCGCCCATGCCGCAAGCTGTCTGATGCTGGCCTCTATAGACCACCAGTTCCGGTTCTGCATATTGCCGACCCAGACGAGTGAATTCAGCCGTCCAGGTGTCTTCGGTGTCCGCCAACACCACGGTCACGAACTGGAACAGTTGTTCCTCTTCAGGACTCGCCTGGTGATCGACGGTTCTCACTTGTTGGCCGCCCATCAGTGCTGCCGGGTCTATGATTCCCATTTGCCAACCGATGAGGCCCACCACCGCCAGCACAGCGATGCCCTTGATGCCGAATATTCTCAGCACCAGGTTTACGATTGATCCAATGCCGGAGCCTCCTGAAGTGACTCTGCGACCGCGGGCGTCTTGCACATTGCTGCTGCGTCGGCGGCCTTGCCACTTCATTGGGTCTTCTCCTGTCTACCGTTGGGACATCCGGTTGCCAGTGTAAGGCGGTTTATCCGGGGAAGTGAATTCCAATTGCCGGGCAGGTTGCCGCAGGCGCTGACCCTGAAGTCTTGCCTTGGGATGGGTGATTTGATCGCCAAAGTGGCGCGTCAGGCGGAGGCGCAATGTTCCCGGGCCGGGATTGTGGCAATCATCGGAATTAAAAACTTAGGAAAAACAAGGGGTTGAATGGTCGGCGTGGAGGGATTCGAACCCCCGACCCCCTGACCCCGAGACAGGTGCGCTACCAGGCTGCGCTACACGCCGATTCAACAAATTCTAGTAGCGGCGATTTGCCGCAAATTCTGCCAGCCCAATCAATGCCTGCTTGTATTCCGAGTCGGGTAGGTCGGTAAGCGAAGCGATGGCGGAGGAGGCCTCCTGCTGTGCAGAGCGCGCAGTGTACTCAAGCGCACCGGTTGTTTCAATGGCTTCTGTCACCGCAGCGATGTGTTCCCGGCCCCCATTTTCGATACAGGCACGAATAAGGCTGGCCTGTTCCGGGGTGCCATGGTTCATGGCGTGGATCAGGGGGAGGGTGGGTTTACCCTCGGCCAGGTCATCCCCGACGTTCTTGCCCATTTCCTCTGCAGAGGCATCGTAATCCAGGGCGTCGTCCACCAGTTGGAAGGCGGTGCCCAGGTGGCGGCCGTAACTGGCCATGGCCTGGCAGATGTTCTCCGGCTGCCTGGCCAGGATGGCTGCGGTCAGTGCGCCGGCCTCGAACAGCTTGGCTGTCTTGCGATAAATCACTTCCCGGTAGGCTTTCTCGGTGGTCTCTGGATCCTGCAGGTTCATCAGCTGCAGCACCTCACCTTCGGCGATGGTGTTGGTGGCGTCGGCCATGATTTCCATGATCCGCATCTCGCCGATTTCCACCATCATCTGGAAGGAGCGTGAATACAGGTAATCCCCCACCAGTACGCTGGCCGCATTGCCAAACACGGCATTCGCGGTGCCCTTGCCCCGGCGCATGTCCGAATGATCAACCACATCGTCATGAAGCAGGGTGGCGGTGTGAATAAACTCGATAATAGCGGCTGCACTGACATGCACGTTGGCACGAAACCCGCAGGCACGGGCACAGGTCAGGGTCAGCATTGGCCTTAGCCGTTTGCCGCCACTATGAATAATGTATTGGGAAATTTGGTTGACCAACGCCACATCGCTGGCCAATTTGGCCTCGATATGTTGATCAACGGTAGCCATGTCTGTGGCCATTAGCGCCCGAATGGCGTCAATTTCTTTCATAGTGAGCGGGGCTTTGTCGTTGTAATTATGTTATAGTTCAATAGCTTGCACTATTTGTGCATGCCTCGGTTCCTGCTATTATGCCAGCTTGTGGTGGGTGTCTGTGGGTCGAAGATTCTGATTGACCCGGAGCGTCTAACTCTTTAGAATTTCCGCTCTTTACCGGTGACCCCTTGAATTTTGGGGATGACCCTTGAATTCAAGTATCTTTCGGGAGCGATTTTAGATGTACGCGGTAATTGAAACTGGCGGCAAGCAGTATCGAGTAGCAAAGGGCACCAAGCTCAAAGTTGAGTTGTTGTCTGTAGGTGAAGGTGATGCTGTTGAGTTCGACAAAGTACTATTGGTTGGTGAAGGCACCGACGTTAAAATAGGCGCCCCTTACGTGTCAGGCAGCAAGGTGAAAGCCAAGGTGCTGAGCCACGCCAAGGGTAAGAAAGTAGAGATCATCAAGTTCCGTCGGCGCCAGAATTATCGTCGTACCCAGGGCCACCGTCAGTGGTTCACGGAAATTGAAGTGACTGGTATTACGAAGGGCCGTGCCGCCAAGAAGGCAGCTACCGGTTCTGACGACGCTGCGGAGTAATCTCAGATGGCACATAAGAAAGCAGGCGGCAGTACTCGTAACGGTCGCGATTCAGAATCCAAACGACTGGGCGTAAAGCGCTTCGGTGGTGAAGAGGTTCTGGCTGGTAACATACTGGTACGTCAGCGTGGCACCGCTTTTCACCCCGGTGAGAACGTGGGCCTGGGACGTGACCACACCTTGTTTGCCCTGGTGGACGGCAAGGTTGCGTTTAGGCGCAAGGGTCCCAAGATGCGTCGTTTCGTGAGCATCGAGGCCAACTGAGTCCTACACCGGACCCAGAGGTAGCGAAAGACCCCGGCCTGGCCCGGGGTTTTTTGTCTCTGGATTTTGGAAGGCATTTAGCGGAGAGAGGCGACAATGAAATTTGTTGATGAGGCGACAGTCCGGGTTCGCGCTGGAGACGGCGGTAACGGATGCATTGGTTTTCGCCGCGAAAAATATGTGCCTTTCGGTGGACCGGACGGTGGTGACGGCGGTGATGGCGGCAGTGTTTACCTGGTTGCCAACTCCGGCGTTAATACGCTGGTGGATTTCCGTGTGCAGCGTAAGTTCAACGCTCAACGCGGCGAAGGTGGCTCTGGAAGGAACTGCACTGGTAAGAGCGGTGTGGACCTGGAAGTCATCGTGCCGGTGGGCACTATCGTCAAGGACCAGGAAACCGAGGAAGTGCTTGGTGACCTGACCAAAGATGGCCAGCGGATGAAAGTCGCCGAAGGCGGTCGTGGCGGACAGGGCAATACCCGTTTCAAGACCAGCACCAACCGTGCGCCTCGCAAGGCCACCCCGGGCACGCCCGGTGAGTTCCGCACCCTGCAGCTGGAATTGAAGCTGCTGGCGGACGTGGGCCTGGTGGGATTGCCCAACGCCGGCAAATCTACCCTGATTCGCGCCATGTCGGCGGCCAGGCCCAAGGTTGCCGATTACCCGTTCACCACGCTGTACCCGAATCTTGGGGTCGTGAGAGTGGGCGACCTGCGCAGTTTCGTGATGGCGGATGTTCCCGGGTTGATTGAAGGTGCTGCAGAAGGCGCGGGCCTGGGTATTCGCTTCCTGAAGCATTTGCAGCGTACCCGCCTGTTAATGCACCTGGTGGATATTCTGCCGCCTGATCCTGATCAGGACATCGTGCAGGATGTGCAGCGGATTGCCGGGGAACTTGAAAAGTTCAGTGCCGAGCTGGCCGCTCAGGAGCGCTGGCTGGTAATCAACAAGCTGGATCAGCTCTCAGAAGAAGATGCTGACCAGGCGTGTGAAAAATTGCTGGAAGGGCTGGGCTGGGAAGGCAAAGTCTTCCGGATCTCGGGTCTTTCAGGGGATGGGGTCAAAGAACTGGCCCAGGCCATTATGAATCGTCTTGAAGAGATGGCCGAGGAAGCGGCTGCCGAGGCATTGAATGCTGAGGCGCTGAATCCGGAGTAGTTATTCGGGTGGAATTCCAGGCAAAAAAAAGGCCGGTCAGTGACCGGCCTTTTTTATATTCGCGTCCAGCGCATTAAGCCATCTTTTTGATATGGCTGTTCAGGCGGCTCTTATGACGAGCAGCCTTGTTTGCGTGGATCAAGCCTTTTGAGGCGGCACCGTCAATGACCGGCACGGCTTCTTTGTAGGATTTGGTAGCAGCAGCCTTGTCACCTGAGGCGATGGCGGCCAGTACTCTTTTCACAAAGGTACGCATACGCGACTTCAGGGTAATATTTTGATCGCGACGCACGGTGTTCTGGCGGGCACGTTTCGCTGCAGATTTGCTGTTAGCCAAGACTGTTCTCCGAATGAATCTGTTCGCCAAGAGGGCGGAAAGCCGAGCATTGTCGTGATTTTTCGGGCGCCTGTCAATGCTGGGGGCGGACAAAGGGAAGGTTTTTGGCGTTGGGCTCCCCATGCCTTCGGGCAAAAAAGAATTTGTATGTATCAATGTATTAGTGTACTAATACGTCCATACATCATTCAGAGCAATCAAATGAAACCAAGAGAATCTTCACCATACCAGGATAAACGGGCCCGGCAGGCACTCTGCGAGGCCTTCTTGTCGTTGGGTAATGCCGATGAGATCGCCGCATTCCTTAGTGATTTGACCACTCCCGCAGAGTTGCAGGCCCTGGCAGATCGCTGGCTTGTGGTGGGCCTGTTAAAGCAGGGCTTGGCTTATCGGGAGATCGCTGAGCGCACCGGGGTTAGCGTAACCACCACCGGGCGAGTGGCCCGGTGCATGGGAGAACCAAACAGTGGCTACAACATTGCCTGGCAGCGAGTTGCCGCCGATCAGGCCCCGGGAGAGGCAAATGGATAAGACATTGCGCATGCGGGTAGGTGTTCAAAAGTCCGGGCGGTTGACGGAAAACTCCCTGGATTTGTTACACCGCTGCGGCCTGGTTTACAGCCGGGCCCCGGATCAATTGATCTGCTACGGGGAGAATATGCCCCTGGATATTTTGCTGGTGCGGGATGACGACATTCCCGGTCTGGTGATTGAGGGTTCCTGCCAGTTGGGTATTGCTGGTCTGAACGTGGTGGAGGAACAGCGCCTGGAAAGGCTCTCCCGGGGAGAGCCGGGGGGGCTGGAAGTACTTCGCGAACTTGGCGTGGGCCAGTGCCGGCTTTGCATCGCCGCGCCGGAGGGTGTGGCCTACGAGGGTCCCGCGACACTGCAGGGCAAGAAAGTCGCCACAAGTTATCCCTTCCTGTTACGTGATTACCTGGCTCGTAATAATGTCGAGGCGGAAGTAGTTGTGCTCTCCGGTGCGGTGGAGATCGCGCCCAAGCTGGGAAAGGCTGATTTCATATGTGACCTGGTATCCACGGGTGTGACCCTGGCGGCCAATCACCTGCGTGAGGTGGAGACGATTCTCGAAAGCCAGTCGGTGCTGCTTCGGACCACGATGGAGGTGCCGACAGTTTCCGAAGAATGGATTCAGCGCCTGATTCGTCGCCTGGACGGTGTGCTCCAGGTGCGGGAAAGCAAGTACATCATGCTGCATGCTCCTCGCGCTGCGATGAAAGAGATATCCGACCTGCTTCCGGGTAGTGAGGCACCTACCGTAATGCCCCTTGAAGGGCGCCCGGACAAGGTGGCGGTGCATGCGGTGTGCCCCGAAGATGTGTTCTGGGAAACCCTGGAGGCGCTGCAAGCTGCGGGCGCGACCTCCTTGCTGGTATTGCCCCTCGAGAAGATGCTGCCCTAGGGAGGAGACTGCTATGCAATGTGTGGAATGGAAGTCCCTGGATGCCGCATCGAAGCGCTTGGCCCTGGCGCGTCCCGCCCTGGGCCAGGGTGTTCAGGTGCGTGAGCGGGTTAAGCAAATAATCGATCAGGTCAAACACTCGGGCGATTCTGCGCTTCGGCAACTGACTCTCGAGATTGACCATGTTGAGCTTAAGTCTTTGCAAGTCTCGGAGGCTGAATTTGAACAGGCCGAGAAGCTGGTCAGCGATGAGCAAAAAATCGCGTTGGACAGAGCCATCGCCAACGTGCGCAAGTTCCACGAGGCCCAGCTGCCATCGGCAATACACGTGGAAACCGCTCCAGGGGTGTTGTGTGAGCAACTGGTGCGTCCCCTGGGGTCGGTTGGTCTGTATGTGCCGGCGGGAACCGCGCCGCTACCTTCAGCGGTGATTATGCTGGCGATCCCCGCCAGCGTGGCCGGTTGTGCACGAGCAGTGATCTGTACTCCGCCGGATGCCGCGGGTAACGCCAATGCCGCCGTGCTTGTGGCTGCCCGCAAATGTGGTGTGGCGGAGGTCTATAAGGTAGGTGGCGCCCAGGCGATCGCCGCCATGGCGTATGGCACCGAGAGCATTCCCCGGGCGGACAAGATTTTTGGCCCGGGAAATGCCTGGGTGACCGCCGCCAAGATGGCTGTTTCTACCGATCCGAGTGGTTGCGTATGTGATATGCCGGCCGGACCCTCGGAGATCATGGTGGTGGCGGACGCGAATGCTGATGCGGAACTTGTCGCCTCAGACCTGCTGTCCCAGGCTGAGCACGGTCCGGACTCCCAGGTGGTCCTGGTAACCACGTGCAGGGAATTGTCCGAGCAAGTTCAGGCCCAGCTCAAAGTGCAACTGGCCACGTTGCCCCGGGCGGAGATCGCCGAGAAAGCATTGCGCGGGAGTCGCACCATCCTGGTTGAGAATCTCGAAACCGCCATGGAGGTTGCCAATGCCTACGCTCCCGAGCACTTGATTCTGCAAATTGCCGAGCCCCGGGTGTGGCTACCTGATGTCCAGAATGCCGGGTCAGTTTTCCTTGGCCCGTGGACCCCCGAGTCAGTGGGTGATTATTGCAGCGGAACCAATCACGTGCTCCCAACCTATGGGTACGCCCGTTCGGTGAGTGGCTTGTCTGTAGCAGATTTTCTGCGTCGCATGACGGTCCAGGAACTCACCCCTGCAGGCTTGATGAATATCGGCCCGGTGGCCCAGGTCATGGCGGAGATGGAAGGGCTGAGGGCTCACGCCCAGGCAGTGACTCTGCGACTGGCCAGGTTAATCCCGGGAGAGTCGGCATGAGCGATATCTTGCACCTTGTCAGGCCCCAGGTTTTGGCCATGCAGCCCTATCTGCCGCCGGAATCCGAAGAAGGTATTCGGCTCAATGCCAACGAGTCGGCATGGCGTAGCGAGGCGGACATTTCCATTCGTGGGTTGAACCGGTATCCGGATCCCTATCCTGAAACGATTTCCGCACGTCTTGCACGGATGTACGGGGTCGATGCGGGGCAACTTGCATTGACCCGTGGTAGCGACGAGGCCATAGACCTGTTGCTGAGGCTGTTTTGCCGAGAAGGTGTGGACAGTATCGTGATCTGCCCGCCCACATTTGGCATGTATCGGGTCTATGCCCAGGTGCAGGGTGCCGCGGTAATCGAGGTTCCTCTTGAACAGGATCAGGGGTTCGGGCTGGACCCCGGGAAACTGCTGGCAGCGTGCGAGGAAAACACCAAGCTGGTGTTCTTGTGTTCTCCCAACAACCCGACTGGCCAATTGCTGGACGAGGCAGCTGTATTCGAGGTTTGCCGCGGATTGCTGGGGCGAGCCGTGGTGGTTGTGGACGAGGCCTATGTGGAGTTCGCTGACCGGGCCAGCCTGATTGATTCGCTGGAGGCCTGGCCCAACCTGGTGATTCTTCGCACTCTTTCCAAGGCCTATGGCCTGGCAGGTGCCCGGCTTGGGGCACTCATCTCCTCAGTCGAAATAACCGACCTGTTCAAGCGGGTAGTGCCGCCTTATGCATTGTCCACCCCTGTGCTGGAAGCCGGAGATGCGTTGCTTTGCCCCGCGGAGTTACAGGAACTGGAGCAAAGAATTAAGCAGATCAGTCAACTCCGGGACGGCATGGCCCGGGAGTTGGAGGGGCTGAAAGTTGTCCGCAAGGTATGGCCCAGTGATGCCAATTTCATACTGATCTCGGTAGATGATGCAGCGGCAGTGGATGCCGCCTTCGCCAGGGCAGGCATCCTGATCAGGAATTTCAGCAGGGAACCGGGTCTGGAGAATTGCTTGCGGATTACCGTGGGTACACCCGAACAGAATGCGGCGGTTATGGCAGTGCTTAGTGAGCAGAATAATGGGGGAGCAGGGTAATGGCTGAACAGAGAGTCCTTTTTGTTGATCGCGACGGGACCATGGTTCATGAACCGCCGGATGAGCAGGTGGATGCCCTGGAGAAAATCCGCTTGCTGGACGGCGTGATCCCCGCACTGGCCCGACTGAGCGACGCAGGATACAGGTTGGTGCTGGTATCCAATCAGGATGGTCTGGGTACCTCCAGTTTTCCCCAGGAAGATTTTGACACCTCCCATGATTTCATCCTGGCTCTGTTTGCCAGCCAGGGAGTGCATTTCGATGAGCAGTTTATCTGTCCTCATTTCGATCACGAGGATTGCGCCTGCCGCAAACCCAGGCTGGGCCTGTTGTCTGATTTTCTGCGGGACACCGCGCTTGATCGTCGACACAGCTACGTCATTGGCGACCGGGAAACGGACATACAAATGGCGGCCAACCTGGGTATCCAGGGATTGAAAGTTGGCCCTGAGGGGATGACCTGGAACGCCCTGGCGGATCAATTGTTGTTGTCGCCCCGAACAGCGAGTCGGGTGCGCAAGACAAAGGAGACAGATGTTCAGGTCACGGTAAACCTGGATGTCTCCAACCAGATTGTGGTGGACACGGGAATTGGCTTTTTTGATCACATGCTTGAGCAACTCGCCAAGCACGGTGGATTCTCCCTTTCCTTGTCGTGCAAGGGTGACCTGGAGATCGATGAGCACCATACGGTCGAGGATTGCGGCATTGCCCTGGGTGAGGCCATGGCCGAGGCCCTGGGTACCAAGCACGGGATAGGTCGCTACGGTTTTGTGTTGCCCATGGACGAGTCCCAGGCCCGGGTAGCCCTGGACCTGGGTGGTCGCTCATACCTGGTGTTTGAAGGGGAATTTCCCCGGGACCAGGTGGGAGGATTGTCGACGGAAATGGTGCCGCATTTCTTCCGTTCACTGTCCGATGCCATGGCCTGCACATTGCACATTCACGTGGTGGGTGAAAACACCCATCACATGGTGGAGTCGGTTTTCAAGGCGGTGGGCCGGGCGACCCGGCAGGCTATTGCGGTGTCCGGCTCGGATTTACCCACCACCAAGGGGATGCTGTGAGGGTCGTGGTGATCGACAGTGGTGGCGCCAACATCGGTTCGGTGATGTTTGCCCTGGAGCGATTGGGAGTCACTGGAGAATTGACCCGAGATCACGGCCGTATTCGTTCGGCCAGTCGTGTGATCCTTCCCGGTGTGGGAGCGGCTGCGGATGCCATGACCCGACTTCGTGAATATGAGTTGGGCGAATTGATACCCACGCTCACCCAGCCGGTGCTGGGGATTTGCCTGGGTATGCAATTGCTGTTCGAGCATTCCGATGAAGGTGACTCGGTTTGTCTAGGCGTGTTGCCCGGCAAGGTTGAGCGAATGAGCGCGGCGGAGAATTTACCGGTGCCTCATATGGGGTGGAATACCGTGGAGTCACTTGGCGAGACGCCATTGCTTGCCGGTGTAGAGGGGCAGCATTTCTATTTCGTCCATGGCTATGCCGTGAAAAGTAGTGAATGCTCAACGGCCACTACCGAATATGGGGGGCGGTTTGTCAGTGTTGCGTCCCGGGACAATTTTTTCGCCACCCAGTTTCACCCGGAGCGTTCTGGCGCCGCGGGCGCCCGCCTGATAGCTAATTTCCTGGGGATGAATCAATGATTGTTATTCCGGCAATTGATCTCAAAGACGGCCGCTGTGTCAGGCTTTTAAAAGGCGAGTTTGACCAGGTTACCGAGTACCAGTTTGATCCCATGGAACTGGCAGCGTCCTACCGTGATGCGGGATGCACTCTATTGCACCTGGTGGATCTTGATGGAGCTCGGGACGGTAGACCTGGTAATGAAAAGATCATTCGCCAGTTGTCAGTCATGGAAGGCGTGTCTATCCAGGTAGGCGGCGGGCTGCGCACTGAGGGGTTGATCGAGACCGTGCTGGAGACGGGCGTTAAACGGGTAGTCCTGGGAAGCGTTGCGATGCTCAGGCCCCAGGCGGCGCTCCAGTGGTTAAAAGAGTTTGGCGCCAGTCGCATCGTGTTGGCGCTGGATGCACGCCTTGATGCCGAAGGGGTGCCCCGGTTGTCGAGTCACGGCTGGACCCGGGATACGGGTCAAAGCCTGTGGGAGGCGCTGGATCTATTTGCCGGAGCCGGGTTGATACATGTGCTGTGCACGGATATCGACCGGGACGGGGCCATGACCGGTCCTAACCTGGAGTTGTATGCCGAGTTCCTGGCGCGTTATCCCCAGTTGGAAGTCCAGGCATCCGGAGGTGTCCGCGATGCCGACGATTTGCGTGCCCTGGATGAGGCGGGAGTGCAGGCGGCCATCGTTGGCAAGGCGCTGCTGGATGGGAGAATCACTGCCGAGGAGTTGGGACCATTCTTGCGAAAAGATTAATTCCCTGCCTGGATGTACGCGACGGGGTCGTGGTGAAGGGTATTCAGTTCAAGAGCCACCGGGTAATGGGCGGTATTCTTGAATTGGCGGTGCGCTATCGCGACGAGGGCGCCGATGAGTTGGTGTTCTATGACATTACTGCCAGTCCTGAAGGCCGGTCGGTGGACAGGACGTGGATATCCCGGGTGGCAGCAGAACTGGATATTCCATTTTGTGTGGCCGGGGGAATACGCAGTGCCCAGGCCGCCGAAGAGGTTCTAGCCGCGGGCGCCGACAAGATTTCCATCAACACGCCAGCGCTTGAGAACCCCAAGCTAATCGATGAACTTGCCCGGCGCTTCGGCAGCCAGTGCGTGGTGATCGGGATTGATAGCAAGTTCGGTGAGGGAGGCTACCAGGTGTTTATGAATACCGGTGATCCCACGCGTATGAGCCAGGCTCCCAGGCTTACCCTGGATTGGGTGCGGGAAGTCCAGGATCGGGGCGCCGGAGAAATCGTGCTCAATTGCATGAGTCATGATGGGGTGAGAACCGGCTACGACCTGGAGCAATTAAAAGAGGTCCGTGCTGGGTGTCAGCTCCCATTGGTGGCATCCGGTGGGGCGGGGAGTGAGGAGCATTTTCTCCAAGTGTTTACCGAGGCTCGTGTTGACGGTGCCCTGGCGGCGACGGTGTTTCATTCGGGCAGCATTCGCCTGCCGGATCTGAAACAGTATTTGAAAGCCAATAACGTGCAGGTAAGACAATGAAACCGGGTTGGGAAAAAGGACTGGATTGGAACAAGGGCGAGGGCTTGTTGCCGGCCATCGTGCAGGACGCCCGAACTGGCGAAGTCTTGATGCTGGCGTACATGAACAAAGAGGCCCTGGCCCTGACCCTCAAGGACAGGCTGGTGGTGTTCTACAGTCGTAGTCGCCAGGAGTTGTGGCTCAAGGGCGAGACCTCGGGCAACTTGCTGGAACTGGTGAGCATCGCTCCGGATTGTGATTCAGACACCTTGCTGGTCAGGGTGAATCCCACCGGGCCTGTTTGTCACCTGGGAACGCAGACCTGCTTTGACGGGGAGGGTGATAGCCCGGGCGGGGGTAATTTCCTCTACGGATTGGAGGAGGTGCTCAAGGAAAGGGCCCAGGCGGACCCGAACAGCAGCTACACGGCCAGGTTAATCCAGACCGGGGTAAAGCGAATTGCCCAGAAAGTTGGTGAAGAGGGGGTCGAAGTCGCCCTGGCCGGCGTCTCCGGTGGCGAGGCTGAGTTGCTGGATGAAAGTGCCGACCTGCTTTATCACCTGCTGGTCCTGCTGGTGAGTCGCGGCCTGAGCATTTCCCAGGTCGTGAGCGTACTGCAAAGTCGTCGGAGTACGGCCAACTGACAGAATACCTCCTGTGTCTGCCATCAACCGCCTATTCACGCTAACATGACCACTGTTTTGGGTCCGCAGCTTCGGGTTGACCGGTTTCGGTTGAGCGCTACATGAGTTTTCGTTTGCTTAAATCCACCTCCGTCGTGGGAGGTATGACACTGGTGTCCCGGATCATGGGTCTTGCCCGGGATATGGTGTTTTCGCGCCTGTTCGGAGCGGGCCCGATCATGGATGCCTTTTTCGTGGCGTTCAAAATTCCCAATCTGTTAAGGCGCTTTTTCGCTGAGGGCGCATTCTCCCAGGCCTTTGTCCCGGTTATCGGGGAATACCGCGCCAATCGGGATGAGCAAGAACTGAAGCAGTTGATTGCCGGCGTCTCGGGCACCCTGGGGCTGGTGCTTGTGGTGGTCACGGCGATCGGCGTGGTGGCCGCTCCGGTTATGATCATGGTGTTCGCCCCGGGATTTCATGGTGAAGGCGATCGTTACGACCTTGCCGTGCAGATGCTGCGCTTCACCTTTCCCTACATCCTGTTCATCTCCCTGACCGGTCTTGCCGGTTCCATCCTCAATACCTTTGGTCGCTTTGCCGTGCCCGCGTTCACGCCGGTACTGCTGAATTTGGTGATGATCGCCTCGGCTATCTGGATTGTGCCGCTGTTGCCTGTGCCCGGCCTGGGGCTGGCAGTGGGTGTGTTTCTCGCCGGTGTCGCCCAGTTAGCATTCCAGGTTCCCTTCCTGGCGCGGATGGGACTCCTGGTTCGGCCCCGCTGGCAGCCAAAACTTGAGGGGGTTCGGCGCATAGGCAAGCTCATGCTGCCGGCCATCTTTGGTTCCTCGGTTGCCCAGATTAATATCCTGGTGGATACCGTGATCGCCTCTTTCCTCCAGGCAGGTAGCATTAGCTGGTTGTATTACTCCGATCGTATGATGGAGTTTCCTTTGGGGGTCTTTGGCATAGCCCTGGCCACGGTGATTCTTCCCGGGCTCTCGCGTAATCATGCCCGGGCCGAAAGCCAGAACTTCTCCGCCACCCTGGACTGGGCCCTGCGCCTGACCTTGATGATCGCGGTGCCCGCGGCGGTGGGTCTGTTCGTATTGGCCGGGCCGATCCTGGTGACGGTATTTTTCGGTGGCGCATTCGATGCAAGGGATGTGGCCATGGCGGAGTTGAGCCTGCAGGCCTTTGCCCTGGGGCTAATGGGGTTCTCTCTGGTGAAAGTGCTGGCCCCCGGGTATTTCGCCCGCCAGGACACCCGTACCCCGGTGCGTTTTGGCGTGATCGCCCTGGTGACCAACGCGTCTCTGAACATCATCCTGGTTATCGTGCTGACCCGTTGGGACTATCCGGCACCTCATGCGGGGCTGGCCTTTGCCACCGGTGTGGCGGCCCTGCTGAATGCGTTTTTGCTTTTCCGGGGTTTACGTCGTGCGGATGTACTTCGGCTAGCTCCTGGCTGGGGCCGCTGGTTGCTGATGCTGACCCTTGGCAATGTCGCCATGGTGCTGGTCTTGCAGTATCTGTTGCCATCGTCCGAGATGTGGATGCAATGGCATAGCCTTGAGAGGGTTGCGAACCTGACGATTCTTATTCTGGCGGGTGCGGCCACCTACCTGCTTGCCTTGTGGCTAAGTGGTGTCAGGCCCCGTCATCTGCATATGCATTCATGAGCCGCTGCCCTTATAATTGCTGGTTTTCGAGCGCGTTCTCATGGAATTGATCAGGGGGATCCATAACCTCCGGCCGCGGCACCGCGGCTGTGTTGCCACTATCGGCAACTACGACGGGGTCCACCTGGGGCATCAGGCCGTGCTGGATTCGATTATTGAGGTGGGGACGCAACTGGGGCTGCCGTCTGCGGTAATGGCCTTTGAGCCCACACCCCAGGAATTTTTCGCTGGCCAGAGGGCGCCCGCAAGACTGACCCGTTTTCGGGAAAAATATAATGCCCTGGCCGGAACCGGCGTGGACCGTTTTTTGTGCCTGAGGTTTGATCGCGCTTTTTCTGAACTGTCTCCGGATGCATTTGTGGAGCGCATCCTGGTCCAGGGGCTCGGAGTCCGTCACCTGGTGGCTGGCGACGATTTCCGATATGGCTTCAAGCGCTCGGGGGATTTTACCTCTCTCCAGGCTGCGGGACGCAAGCATGGTTTCAGCGTGCAGGATACGCCCAGTTTTCTTCTTGAGGGAGATCGGGTGAGCAGTTCCCGGATTCGTCATGCGCTTGAGCGGGGCGAGTTGGACCTGGCGACTCGCTTGCTTGGTCGGCCGTACAGTATGTGTGGAAAGGTGGTGCCGGGGGATCGCCTTGGCAGGACCCTGGGTTTCCCGACCGCAAATATCCTGCCAAGCCGGCGGGTTTTGCCCATGACCGGCGTGTTTGCGGTGACGGTGCGAGGGGTGGCTGAGAAGCCCTGGCCAGCGGTGGCCAACCTGGGCACCCGTCCGACAGTTAATGGCAAGAGAGCCTTGCTGGAGGCGCATTTGTTTGATTTCGAAGGTGACATCTATGGTCGTCATCTGGAGGTGGAGTTCGTCGCGAAGCTACGTGGTGAGCACCGGTTTGAAAATGTGCAGCTGATGACAGAGCAGATGCACCGTGACCTGAAGGCGGCCCGTGAGATACTCTCCGGGCGTGGCGCATGAGTGACAATAAAGAGAGATCGGGTGTGGATTACAAGGATACGCTGAACCTTCCCAAGACTGGATTCCCCATGAAGGCAAACCTGGCCAACCGTGAGCCGGGAATGCTGAAGGAGTGGGAGGAATCGGGCCGCTATGAGCGGATCAGGGAGCATAGCCAGGGACGTCCCCGGTTTGTGTTGATGGATGGACCTCCCTATGCCAATGGGGATATTCACATCGGTCACGCGGTCAACAAGGTTCTCAAGGATATCGTGGTGCGTAGCCGCGGCCTGGACGGATACGATGCACCCTACGTGCCTGGCTGGGATTGTCACGGCCTGCCGATTGAACTGGTGGTCGAGAAGAAATACGGACGGGTCGGCAACAAACTGGACGCCCGGGCCTTCCGTCGAGCCTGTCGGGAATATGCTGCCAAGCAGGTGGACGGGCAGCGCAAGGACTTCAAGCGCCTGGGTATCCTGGGCGACTGGGAAAATCCTTACCTGACGATGAACCCCGGATTCGAGGCCGAGCAGCTTCGGGCGTTTAGCAAGATCATCGACAATGGCCACCTGTATAAGGGTTACAAGCCCGTGCACTGGTGTCTGGATTGTCGTTCCGCCCTGGCCGAGGCCGAGGTGGAATACCAGGACAAGACCTCACCGAGTATTGACGTGCGGTTCAAGGCCGACGATGCCCAGGAAATTTTGGGCAAGTTCCCGGCTGAGGCCAGGGGCGAGGGCGATGTCTCGATTATTATCTGGACCACCACTCCATGGACTCTGCCCGCCAACCAGGCGGTCGCCTTGCATCCGGAAATTCGTTACGTGCTGGCCCAGGTGAAGACTGAGAAAGGCGCTGAGCAATTCGTGGTTGCTGACGAGTTGCTGGAAAGCGTTCTGGCCAGGGCAGAGGTCGAAGACTTTACCCGGCTGGGAACCATTACCGGAGCGGAGTTGGAGGGCGTACTTCTTCGTCACCCGTTCCACGACCGTAGCGTGCCGGTGATCCTGGGCGATCATGTCACCCTGGAGTCAGGTACAGGCGCTGTTCACACGGCTCCCGGTCATGGTCAGGAAGATTTCGCGGTTGGAGTGAAATACGGCCTGGCTGTTGAAAACCCGGTCGGCCCCGACGGCTGCTTTGTCAGCGGAACCGAATTCTTTGAAGGTGAGCAGGTTCACAAGGCCAATCCCCATGTGGTGGAAGTGCTGGGTGAGCATGGAGCGCTGTTGCATCATGCGCCGCTGCGTCACAGCTACCCCCATTGCTGGCGACACAAGAGTCCGGTGATTTTCCGCGCCACGCCCCAGTGGTTCATCAGCATGGACCAGGCTGACTTGAGAAAGGATGCATTGGCAGCCATTGACCAGGTGGAATTCACTCCCAGTTGGGGACGCCAGAGAATCCAGGGCATGGTCGAAGGCCGCCCGGATTGGTGTATTTCCCGTCAGCGCACCTGGGGTGTGCCGATACCGCTGTTCGTGCACATTCAAAGTGGCGAATTGCATCCGCGTACCCAGGAGTTGATCGAGCAGGTCGCCTGCCTGGTGGAAAAAGACGGGATTGATGCCTGGTTCGAAATGGATCCTGCAAGCTTTCTGGGCGAGGATGCGGCCGATTACGAAAAGGTCAACGACATCATGGACGTCTGGGTTGACTCGGGCATGGTGCATCACTGCGTGTCAGCGTATCGCAAAGACCTGGCATCGCCGGCGGATCTCTACCTGGAAGGGTCAGATCAGCATCGTGGCTGGTTCCAGAGTTCCTTGTTGACCTCGGTTGCCATGTATCGTCGTCCGCCGTATCGCGGTGTGCTGACCCATGGTTTTACCGTGGATGAGAACGGACGCAAGATGTCCAAGTCCGTGGGCAATGTGGTGGCACCCCAGAAGATTGTGAACAGCCTGGGTGCCGATATCCTGCGCTTGTGGGTATCTGCCACGGATTACCGAGGCGAGATGAATGTCTCCGACGAGATTCTCAAGCGGGTAGCAGACTCGTATCGCCGTATTCGTAACACCGCCCGTTTTCTGCTGGGTAACCTGCATGGCTTTGATCCTGCGCAACACAGTGTCGCGCCCGAGCAGTTACTGGCGATGGATGCCTGGGCTCTGGAGCGCTGCAAGCAGTTGCAGGACCAGGTGGTCGCCGAATACCGGTCCTACGAATTCCACAGCATTTACCAGCGTGTACATAATTTCTGCGTGCTGGACATGGGTAGTTTCTACCTGGACGTGATCAAGGACAGGCTGTACACCACGGGTGCGGATTCGATGGTCAGGCGTTCTGCCCAGACGGCCATGTACCACATTGCCGAGGCGATGGTGCGTTGGTTGGCCCCGGTTCTCGCATTCACATCCGAAGAAATCTGGAAGGACCTTCCGGGCGACAGGGAAGAGTCTGTGCTGATGGCCACCTGGCACAAGATTCCCGAGCCTGGTGATCATGTGTCGGCAGTTCAGTGGGGCAAGGTTATGCGCCTGCGTGAACTGGTATCCAAGAAGCTGGAAGTGCTGCGAGATGCCGGAGATATCGGCTCGTCGCTGGATGCCTGCGTGACTGTACGCGCCAACCAGGAATGGTTCGATGGCTTGAAGGGCCTGGGCGATGAATTGAGATTCGTATTGATTACCTCCGAGGCTTCCCTTGAGTTGGATACGTCTATGGCCGCCTCTGATGAGGAAGGTGGCGAGCCGGGTCTTGAGATACTCGTTGTTCGCTCCAGCCACGAGAAATGCACCCGTTGCTGGCATCGTCGTGAAGATGTGGGAAGTTCAGCAGAGCATCCCGAAATTTGTGGCCGTTGCGTTGAGAACGTGGCGGGCGAAGGCGAGCAGAGGTCAATGGCGTGATCAAGTTGCGAGGCCATGTTGGCGCTACCCGGTGGCTCTGGTTGGCCGCTGCGGTGATCGTGGCGGATCAGTTAAGCAAGTGGTGGGTCGTCAACGCCTTCGAGTTGTACCAGCGGGTAGAGTTGTTGTCCTGGCTGGGGATGACTCGCTTGCACAACACGGGCGCGGCGTTCAGTTTCCTGGCCGATGCCGGGGGCTGGCAGCGGTGGTTTTTTGTTGGACTGGGCGTGGTGGTAAGCGGTGGCGTGCTTGTGTGGCTGCGTAGCCTGCCGCGCTCGGGTCAGGCAATCCTGGCCTGTGGTCTGGCGCTAATCGTGGGCGGTGCGCTGGGGAATGTCATTGACCGTGTTGTCTACGGCTACGTGGTGGACTTCATTAGTGTTCACTACCAGCAGGATTGGTTTTTCCCCGCATTTAATATTGCCGATAGCGCAATCAGCGTGGGTGCATTTTTCCTCATACTGGATATGATTTTCGGGTCTCATCCAGACGAAAAAAAAGCCGCTGAGTAGTCAGCGGCCTTTCAACTTTTCCTGGTTAGTTTCCTAACGTCGCCAACAGGCATCTCCATCGGCGCCTGTCGCTGTGCGCTGTCCTAACTGGTTGATAGAAAACGTTGCGCAATCCGTGTCGGCCGCCTGGGAGCCTTGTGCGGTGGCGGTGGCCGTGTAGCCTGCTGCGCCGGCGCCCGCGATGGTAAGGGCGTAGAGATTATCCGGTGTAGCGGCAACTCCTAGCGCTGCAGGATCTCCAGAGTATGTGTTGTTCTGCATATAAAAGCGTTCCTGCGCGGCTGCGATTCGCAGCAGGGCAGAGGTGGCATCGGTGCGCTTCGCCCGCATGACGTATTGGCTGTAGGCAGGGATAGCGATGGAAGCCAGGATAGCCACGATTGCCACCACTATCATTAACTCGATAAGGGTCATGCCGCGTTGTTGCTTAATCATTGCTCAAAACTCCTATTCGGGGCGGCCTTTGACAGACCGCCCCGGGGTGTTTACTCGCTACCGGCTTGTTCCCAATAGGTGCGTACATAGGGCGGAAGGTTCAGGTTGCCGATGCCCTCAAGACCTACGAAGCCATAGACCATCTGACAGTCTCCGGTGGTGCAGGCGTTCGGGTCAGGGAACAGGAACACGATCTCCGGTGCGATACCGCCCATGGCCAGATCCTGTACCCGGTCATCTACGGTCAGATCGGAATCTGAGCCCACTCCATCAAGGTTGTTTACCGGTCGTCCATCAACCACGCTGACGGCATACAACTTGTTCAAACCCTGGCCAGGTTGGCAGGGATTGACGTTGGCGCCCGGTGTGAATGTTGTGAAGAAGACGGTATCGGCGAAGGTACGTGATTCGGACAATACCTTCTCACCTGTTCCGAGTTCTCCGCCAGCACTCAACTGAATTTTCCAGCCCGGATCGCCGGGAGCCATGTTGGGCGTGATGTCAGTGGTCACGTCGACCAAATCCCCATCCAACAAGGGTGTGATGGCGTCATATTCTGCCTGGGTAAGTCTGCTGAAGGGGTTGAAGTCCCTTATGGCGTAGAAGCGGTCCGCATCCGACTTGTCCAGGGGGTGGGCCCGATAACCTGATCCCACGCCCAGGTGCATAAACCGGTTTCCCGCCCCGCGTGTTACCAGCGCGGCATCGGGGGCGTAATAGAATCGCCGATTCTCAATAGTGTCGGTTTGGTTGGCCACACCGCCCAGGGAGGCGATCACACCTCCGGTGGCGAAGTTGTCTGCGGATTCACCATTCCAAAGATCGAATCTCCAGACCTGGCCGCCCACGTCAGTGGCGTAAAGGCGATCAGTCAGGCCATCCCTGGACAATTCCAGTGCCCTGATGTCGCTGACGATGGAATTGGTGAAATCGGCCGATGTTAAATTCGTACCTCCACTTGATCCGGCATGCCACAGAAGGTTGCCGCTTAGGGCGTCAATGATGAAAATGCCGTTACCTTGCGTGTCCTCGACATAGGGTCCATTGTCCTGGAGCGGGTCATAACCGGCGCCAAACGCCAGGGCCAGTTGTCTGTCATTCTGACTAGCGCCGGCGATCTTGACTCGCATTGGTGTCGGGGTTGACCAGGTCTGACCCAGGTTCGGCAAATCAGCTGCCGAGAGTGACCACATCAGTTCCGGGGCATCCTGGTTGGTGATGTTCAGTCCGTAATAGTAGCTACCGCCCCGGCGAAGACCGAAGAACAGGTAGGCCCGGTCACCGGCATCCGGATTGATGACGCCATCCTGGTTCACGTCAACGATCACACTGCGTACGTTACCGTCGATTCCATAACGTCGTGTGGAATAGGTGGCATTCCAGTACAGCGCGGGCTGCAATTCCAGCATTTCATGGGGAATAAAGGCCCATTTTTCGACACCGGTACTCGGGTCGATGGCGTGAAGAATGCCGTCGTTGGTGGCCGCATACAGGACGTTGTCTTCTGGATCAGGCGCGCCTTCTGTACCGCCGTAGGTGATCATTTCCGGCTTGGAATGCAGGGGATCACCCATCCAGTGCCGCTGTTCGGTGCGATCGTTATTCTGGTTTTCATCTCGTACATCAACACCACGGATATGCTTGACCACATCCAGGGCGATCTCTGGAGTCCCTACATCCGGCAGAGCTTCCAGGAAGGTCAGCAACGGCGCGTTGACTTCGGAAATGCTGGATAGCACCGTGCTGGCAGGATTCAAAGCGGTAAGGATGTTGCGAGAGCCTGGAGCAGGCAACTGGCTGGCTGCGCCGCCGGCACGCACATTGTCTCCATCCGGTGCTGTTGACCAGATGCTCTGGGAATTCTCTCTAAGAAAACCGGTTAGTGGATCAACCACTGGGGTGGTTAAGTCCCTGCCCACGATCTGTCCATCCCGTAAGCGGAATTTCTTCAAGTTGCCTGGCCAGGATTCATGGGTGTCAGGGCTAAACAGCGCGACGTAAAGATCGTCCCGGGTCTGGGTCCTGTTGAACGCGTTGACCGAAACGGTCGGCGCCACGAATGAGGTCTGGGTATTCAGGATATTACGCACGATGGCTGTTAGAACGTTGGCCAGGGACTTGGCGTCATTGGCCAGGTAGAACTCGCCGCCACCCTTGGTCGCCGTGCTGCTGATCAGCGGGAAATTTGTGTCGAAACCGATGGTGTAGGTAGTGACGTTCTGAACGCCTGCCATATCCGGCATCAAGTCATTCTCGAACATGTACTGCGACATGTCATCCAGGCAGTGTCCGTCCTGGGTTGTCATGGGTGAGGGGTTCGCGTCGCAACTGCCATTGAGTGCTGCGATCTCTGTGTCGGCGCTGGTGTCCTGGGTGGGCTCACCATCAGTCAGCAGGATCACGAAGTTGTTCTGGCATTCGTACAGGATAGGCGACTGATAAATACCGTCTACCGTTCGCGAAGAATCCACACTCAGCCTGTTTCGATCACCATAATCCGGCTTGTCACCCATGTAATACAGGCCTGCTTCGTACAGGGTCTCGGACAACGGCGTCCAGGTTTGGGCGGTCATGCCGTTGATCTGGCTGATCATACCGGCGCGCGCGGTGGCAATATTGCCCATGGGCGAGATCACGTCGCCGCCTTCTTGTTGGGACACGGTGTCAAAATTGATCAGGCCAACATTGACGTTGTTCATTGAGTTGAGCAGGTCAACCGCCGCTGCCTGGACGATTTCAAGTTTTGTCCGGTTCTGCAGCACGCCAATCGTCCAGTAATAGTTCAGGTAATTGGCGGTATAGAGTGTGGTGGTATTGAAATTCCGGTTCCAGTTCCTGATCCGGTCGTTCTGGACGCTGGACCAGGGGCCATTGTTATTGGCGTTGGCTGCATACACGTCGGTAAGCGGATTCGGGGTGCCGCCGTGGTCGCCCTCGTCAGCCCGGCATTCGACCCACTGGTCTTTTTCTAGGGTTGACAAATCCTCCCATTGGTGACGATCTGGGTCTGAGTTGTTTGTATCATAACGTGCGAGAGTGTCGGTATAAAAACCGGTTTGTGCCAGTGGTTGGCCGGCAGCGTCGCACATCAGCGCAGTGGTGTTGAAATAGGCGCCATCGAGGCACTCAGGCGGATCCGGCAACCTTCCACGGCCACCGCCACCGCCGCCAGTCAGGTAGTAAGTGCGACTGGCGTCGCAGGCGCCTGGATATGTCACGAGAGGGTCATAGCTCACGGCGGTTCCCGTGGAGCCTGAAGGCTGGGCCCCCATACTTCCCGAGTTGTCCAGGATGAACAGCAGGTTGGGGTAGGCGCCTGCCTGGGCGCTGGAATCACCAACAAACAGTTCTGTGTCATCGGCAAGCGCAGGCGCGCCGCTGGACAGGGTGATCAGTGCCGTCGTAAGGCTGAAAATAATATTTCTGGCTGAGTAGTTCATTTCTGGCTCCTCGGTGATTTAGTTCGAAGTACCGTGCGATCGATACTCGCGCGGGCTTCGTTTATCCCTGAACTGCCGATCACTGTCGGAGTTGGAAGGGGCCTGGCCTATCAGCTTGATTGAGGCGACGTTGTTGTTCTTGATGAGATAGCTCACCACGAGAAGTGCCTCGGGGGCTTCCCGCATGGCGATTCTCAAATCTTCAAGAGCAACTTCCTGGTCATTCACCCAGTAGGTGGTTTCCTTTACCAGCGTATGCCGTACACCGGGGCAGTTGCTGCATCCACGGATCATCACGGAACGGCCGGCTTTTTCGGGCAACGTAATACTGCCCGCCATGATCTCGTAGGCATGGGCTGTCAACTTCATATCTTGCGATGCATTGGCCGCAGAGCAAAAAGTCAGCAGAGCGATGATTAACGAAATTCGAATGAACATATGCGTTCTCCAATGATTGCGGCTAGAAGCGCGAGCCGCCGCCTGGACCAACCAGGTACAGGCCTTGAGTGTGCTGGGAAATTGCGTTCCTCTGAGAGGCTCCGCGACTGACTATTTCAAAGTGGTAGGCAGCAAATCCGCTGCCGGCAACGCCGCGACTGAAGGCTGACCCCACGCGCGGAGGAACATCGGTCTCCACTTCAAAAGACGTGGTTGTCCTGAAGCTGTCGCCAGTTCCGGCTGCAGCATCGATCGTGACCGGGCCTCCGGCAGTGGTGAAGCCACCCGCGGACAGTCTTCGTTCAATACCCACCTCAGCTGCTTGAAACGCGTTCTCGGAGAACTGCTCGTTGCTGGTCATGACCAGTTCCAACGAAGCGGTGTTCATGCCGGTAACGCCCAGCAGGGTCATTATCAATAGCAATATCAGGCCGATGACCAGCGCAGCGCCTTGTTGCTTGTGATGTGTGCGAACCATGCCTAGAACCTCGTGTTACGCAGTTGAATGGTCTTGGAGACCAGTAACCTGTGAAAATTATCGTTGAAGGGACCCAGTACCTCACCCGCATAGCGGTAAGTGCGTGTGTCTCTGTAACTGGCGTCGAGCTGGTCAGCCCTGAACAACAGCCAGACACGCACGGCTACGACCACGGCGCCGGCCGGGAGATTGTCCGGGTGTACATACATATTTGCTGCGCCGTCACCGGTGGTATCGGCCCCCAGTTGTGCCTGGAAGTCCTGCACCTGGGGAATGATTTCTTCGTCGATTACTGACGGTCCCGGGGCCAGGCGTTTGCGGCGCAACGAGGGGACTCCAGCACCAAGTACGGAGTCCTGGCTCAGGTAGTACGAGTTCACAACCAGGTTATGGGTTTGGGATTCAGGGGCGACGACAAATCCCGGGGGCATCGTGCCATCCACGAATACCCGGACCTTTTCCCTATCCGACTGGATCTGCAGTCTGCCGTTTTCCAGCGCAGCGATCGCACGGCTTGCGTGACGAACGGTGATCACGTCGGAATTTGCGACTGTGCCGGCCCCGTAAGCCGCGCAAGCGTAGTCAAACGCGTTATCGCTGCCCTGGACTGCATTGTTTAAATCCAGTGCAAAGTTTTGTCCACAGTCCCCGGTGACATCCATGCCGGCGGGTACTGGGTTGTCCGCATTGGCTGTTCCCTCAATCAGGGTATAGCCATTTGCCAGGCCCCAGTAGGCAGCCTGCCGGATATCCGGCTCAATCGTATCCAGGGCGAAGCGGGCGTTCTCTTGCAGGCGCGCGATGATGTCACTGGTGCGGAAGGTTGCTCGACTGTCGCTGAAAACCGTCACGGCGCCGATTAGCAAAATAGAACCAATCAGCATCGCCACCATCAATTCGATCAGTGTGACGCCCTTCTGGAGGCGGCGGATTTCTGTCTGAGTAGAATTCATCATGCCTCCACCGTCATTACATAACTGACGTTGCCGCCCTGGCTGACTTCGGTCCAGGTGATTGTCAGGGTAAATACATTGGGTGTTCCGCCGCCTGCCGCGACAACGCCGATGGTGGCTGTTCCACCTGGCAGCAGGGTCTGCGCCGCTTGCTGCCAGTCAAATATGTCCTGGGCCGCCATCTGGGCAACGGTGCATTCCACTGCGGCAGCGGCGCCATCGTTGCAACCGGAGTCGGCACCGGCGCCTGCATAGCCTGCGGCACCGCCAGTGTTGGCGCGAATTCGTTCAGCCATATCCGAGGCGAGTGTTACCGCCTGGGTTCGGTAGATGGCGGTACGATTCAGTCGCAGGGTCTCCACATACAGGGCGGCGAGGCCCAGCATGCCGATGGAGATGACCAGTAATGCGACCAGCACCTCAACCAGGGAGAAGCCCTTGCTTCCGGGACGCGATGTAAAAGTTGTTTTCATGTCTAGCATCCTCCCGCTGCATCGATCTCAGCGATGGTGCGAAGTATCTGGGGACGCCCGGTGGGTGATATGACGATCACCCGGGCGGTAGAATTTGAGCCGGCCGTGACAACATTTCCCCGGCCGTCACAAAGCGTGAATCCGGTGGCTGAATCTGTTCCACCCACCGACCTTAGAAAACCGGTGCTGGCGTAGGAGACGAAATTACTCCCTGCCGGGGTGGTAGTAATGGTAATGGTGTCAGGCGGGCCCTGGTTGGCCAGCAGGATTTCCTCGCCCGCATTAAGTGCGCCGTCACCATCGGGGAGGCCATCTCCGTCCACATCATTGGCATCCACGAACACGATCCAGCCGGTGCCGGCACCGCATGTCGGGCTAGCTGCCATGGGATTGGCGCTTCGGCAGACTGTGGTGGGGGCTCGGCGGGACACCGCTCCACTGCGTGCCACATGCATGGCGGCGAGCAGGTCGTTGGCGGTACCGGTCATGCGGCTATTTCGAACGAAGTCGGTCATTGACGGAATTCCAATGCCCAGGACGATGGCCATGACCATTATCGTGACCATCAATTCGATCAGGGTGAAACCGTTTTGTGTTTGCTTTTTCATGACATGTATTCTCCGCGCCCCGTCTGCCAAGCCAATAATTCTCCGATAAGCGGCAGTGTAGCCCGGATGAGCGGCGAATTTTCAAGGTTTCAGGGGCTTGGGCAGCGCAAATCGCGGTCACTCGTGCGGGGTCGACCGGAGTAGCTCACGATGACGGCCCGCCCGGTCATTCTTCCGACTGGATCGCAGAATGTCACCGTACCATTGGTACTGCGCACCGTTACGGGACGCATAATGAAGGCCCTTCTGTTGGCATGTATGTCTACTCCGGAGGGTGCCGAAACCATATAAATGATGGGTTCCCCCGGGTCCCGGCGAGGAGGGTGGTCCCGATCCAGATTCACGAACACCATCCAGCCGTCTGTCCATGGACCCGCCCGTTCAAGGCAGGTGCCGGAGGCCTCGGTGGGGCAAAGTACTACTATTTGAGCTCTTTTAATCGCCTCGCTCCGCGCCAGGTGCAGGGTATGCACCAGAGAGTTAACCGCGCTTACCCGTCTCTGATCCCAGGCCAGGCGACTGAATGCGGGCAGTGCGAGACTGGTAAGGATGGCAATTATTGAAACGCTGATGAGTAAGTTCAGCAGAGTCCATCCTGAAGAGCCTGTTTGATGTTGCGTCGGTGTTTTCATGGCCCGATTAAGTAGACGATCTTGCAAATCAGGCTTCCAGTCCTTTATTACGGGAATTACCAGAGAAATCAGTATTTTCCGCAAAACACCTACTAAACTCTTGCTTAGATACCACCAGTGGTCATAATGGATTTCGGTGTCAGAATTAGCCCGAGTCCAAGACCGGGATCAGATTCTGACAGGGCCCGCGCATGGTGGGCGGGTTTCTGTAATAGGGGTAGGCAGATGGACGATCGAGAACTAGAAGGTTTACTCAGATCCAAGGGCGTGTCACCGACTTCGCAGCGTATGCAGGTTGGGAAAATCTTGTTTGAGAGGCCGCAGCATGTTTGCGCGGAAGAAATCCTCAACAAGGTTCACGAAGCCGGTTACCGTGTTTCCAAGGCCACTGTTTACAACACTTTGAACCTGTTTGTGACCCGGGGTCTGATCCGGGAGTTAAACGTTGATCCGGTCAGGATGTTCTACGACTCAACGACCCACACTCATCACCATTTCTACAATGTAGATACCGGTGAGGTGATGGATATTCCTCCCGACCAGGTGAATTTCGCGATCATGCCGAAATTGCCTGAAGGGACGATTGCTGAAAGCGTAGAAGTTACGATCAAGGTTCGTAACAAGCACTGAGCTTCAATATTGCCGTCGTAGCGGCGCTGCACTATACTTGCGCGCCTCGCGCAGTCCTGTGTGCGTGTGCCGGAGTAGCTCAGTTGGCAGAGCAACGCATTCGTAATGCGTGGGTCGGAGGTTCGAATCCTCTCTCCGGCACCATATTT
>CAKZML010000004.1 GCA_937128475.1 uncultured Chromatiales bacterium | reverse complement strand
GTGAAGGTGGCCGTACCGTTGGCGCCGGCGTCGTTGCAAAGATCATCGCTTAAGATCGGTTTGTCGCAGTAATGCTTTATAGGCCAGTAGCTCAATTGGCAGAGCGGCGGTCTCCAAAACCGCAGGTTGGGGGTTCGATTCCCTCCTGGCCTGCCACGTAATAAAAAGCCCGGCACTGGAAACGGTGTCGGGCTTGGCAGTCTAAATACATGAACGCAAAGACAGAAACCGGTCCCAGCGCCTTTGACAAGCTGCTTTTAGTTTTCGCAATTGCGATGATTATTGGCGGTATTGTGGCGTTTTATTACTTTCCTGAGCTGCCCGCAGTGGTGCGAGCACTTGTGGTGATTGTTGCCACGATTGCTGGTCTCACGACAGCCATGATGACTACGCCCGGCAGAGAGCTGTGGCACTTCATTCTTGGTTCGCGGATAGAAGTTCGCAAGATGGTCTGGCCTAACCGCCAGGAGACCATGCAAACCACTATGGCGGTAATAATTTTCGTGCTGGTGATGGGCGTGTTCTTCTGGGTGCTGGATATGTTCCTGCTCTGGGCGACTCGTCTGCTAACTGGCCAGGGAGGCTAGGCTTATGGCGTTGCGCTGGTACGTGGTCCATGCCTACTCGAATTTCGAGTTTAAGGTAGCTGAATCCTTGAGAGAGCGCGCCAAGCTCGCCGGACTTGAAGACAAGTTTGGTGAGATTCTCGTTCCTACCGAGGAAGTGGTGGAGATGCGCGAAGGCCAGAAGCGTCGTAGCGAACGCAAGTTTTTCCCTGGTTACGTGTTGGTCCAGATGGAAATGGACGATGACACCTGGCACCTGGTGAAAGAAGTTCCCAGGGTGCTTGGTTTTATTGGCGGGTCTTCGGATCGCCCTGCACCGATTTCCGAGAAGGAGGCCAACGCCATCCTTCAGAGAGTGGAAGAGGGCGTCGACAAGCCGCGTCCGAAAGTATTGTTTGAGGTTGGCGAGGTTGTCCGCGTCAACGATGGTCCCTTCAACGACTTCAATGGAGTGGTTGAAGAGGTCAATTACGACAAGAGCAAGTTGCGTGTGGCGGTGCAGATCCTGGGTCGTTCCACGCCGGTTGAGCTCGGATTTGGTCAAGTAGAAAAGACCTGATCGTAGAAAGCATGGGCCTGGTCGGGAGTTTTTCCGCCAGGTTCGAAATGGAAATGATGGGGAGCCCTAAACAGGCGTTTGAACCCAAAGAGGAAATATCATGGCTAAGAAAGTAACGGGATACATTAAGTTGCAAGTACCCGCTGGAGCCGCCAACCCTAGTCCGCCTGTAGGTCCGGCGCTGGGTCAGCATGGCGTCAACATCATGGAATTCTGCAAGGCCTTCAATGCCAAGACTGACAGCATTGAAAAGGGTATGCCGATTCCGGTCGTGATCACCGTATACGGCGATCGCAGTTTCACCTTCATCACCAAGACCCCTCCCGCTGCCGTGCTTCTTCGCAAGGCCGCTGGCATTGCCAAGGGTAGTGGCGAGCCCAACACCCGCAAGGTTGGCAAGGTTACCCGTGCCCAGTTGGAAGAAATCGCTACCATCAAGATGGCCGACCTGACCGCAGCTGATATGGACGCCGCCGTGCGTACCATCGCCGGCAGTGCTCGTAGCATGGGTCTGGAAACCGAGGGTGTGAACTAATGTCCAAGATTACCAAGAGACAGAAAGCCTTCCGTGAAAAGCTGGAAGCCGGCAAGATTTATGCTGCCGATGAGGCGCTGGGCCTGATGAAGGAATTGGCCAGCGCCAAGTTCGTGGAGTCCATTGACGTGGCGGTTAACCTGGGTATTGACGCTCGTAAGTCTGACCAGGTCGTTCGTGGTTCCACCGTGCTCCCCAACGGTACCGGCAAGACGGTACGTGTGGCGGTATTCGCCCAGGGTGAGAACGCTGAGAAGGCTCTGGCCGCCGGCGCCGACGTGGTTGGTTTTGACGACCTCGCCGAGCAGGTACAGGCTGGAAACCTGAACTTTGACGTAGTTATTGCCACTCCCGACGCCATGCGCGTTGTTGGCAAGCTGGGTCAGATTCTTGGTCCTCGTGGTCTGATGCCTAACCCCAAGGTTGGTACTGTGACCGCTGATGTGGCGACCGCTGTGACGAACGCCAAGAGTGGCCAGGTTCGATACCGTGCTGACAAGGCCGGCATCGTTCATTGCTCTATCGGCAACGTCAAGTTCGAAGTCGAGGCGCTGCGTGAAAACCTGCAGTCGTTGTTGACTGCGCTGGTTAAGGCTAAGCCCGCTAGTTCCAAGGGTGTTTATCTGAAGCGTTTAACTGTGTCCACCACTATGGGCCCGGGCGTGTTTGTCGATCAAAGTAGTTTGAATTTCTAGGAAGTAGAGCACGGCAATAAAGTGAAAGGTCGATTTACCGATCCTTGATCATTGTTGTTGTCGCAAAGGATTGCGTTACATCAAAGACCGCAGGTGGCTTCGTTCCAGGATGGTTCGAGGTCTTAATAGGAATCCGAAAGGATTGGCCTGCGCAGATGGTGTTACCCGAGTCAGTTCGCCTGGTAACGGTCACCATCGAAAGGGCGGTTTCCTTATGGACGGGGAAACCTTGGTTTCTGGTTGACGATTAAACCAGGAGGATTGAATGGCACTCAGACTCGAAGACAAGAAAGCGCTTGTCGCTGAGGTGAACGCTACTGCATCGACAGCATTGTCGGCAGTTGCGGCGGAGTATTCCGGCTTGACCGTGACGGAGATGACCGAATTCCGAGCAAAAGCTCGTGAACAAGGTGTCTACGTCAAAGTGGTTAAGAACACCCTGGCGAAAAGAGCAATTGAAGGTACCGAGTTCGAATGTCTCAAGGAAGTGCTGCAGGGACCTTTGGTCCTAGTGTTTTCTACGGAAGATCCCGGTTCCGCCGCTAGGGTGGTAAGGGATTTCGCCAAAGAACACGACAAGCTGGTTACTACCGCAGTTGCAGTAGGTGGGCAGGTTTATCCTGCTACCGACCTGGAACGGCTGGCCAGCCTGCCGACTCTGGATCAGGCTCGTGCAATATTGCTCGGCGTGCTCCAGGCACCTGCTACCCAGTTGGTGCGTACCCTGGCAGAACCTTCTGCCATGTTGGTCCGTACTCTGGCGGCATACGGCGAGAAGAAAGCAGCATAAACGCCTTCGAGGCACGAACTTATTTTTTTACTCGGGTAGTAAGCATTTTAGGAGTTAGGAAATGTCTATTTCCAATGAAGATCTGATTAAAGCTCTTAGCGAAAAGAGCGTAATGGAAGTTGTTGAACTGGTTAAGTCTCTTGAAGAAGAGTGGGGCGTTTCTGCCGCCGCTCCTGTGGCCGTGGCCGCAGCTGGTGGTGCCGATGCCGGCGCTGCTGCTGAAGAGAAGACCGAATTTGACGTGGTAATGACCAGTTTCGGCGCAAACAAAGTGTCCGTGATTAAGGTTATCCGTGCCCTGACCGGTCTTGGCTTGAAAGAAGCTAAAGACATGGTTGAAGGCGCTCCTGCGACCGTCAAAGAAGGCGTGTCTAAGGATGAAGCTGCTACTGTACAGAAGCAGCTTGAAGAGGCTGGCGCTAGCGTCGAGGTCAAGTAAGACCCGATGCAGGGGCACAGTCCGCTGTACCAGGCGAAGGCTGGCGACTAATAGTCGCCGGCCTTTTGCCGCTTGAATTTAGTGGTTTCGTGATTCGCGAAATCCCGTCCCGATCAAGAGATCGAGGCGCATTGAACACTAGTCCGGAACGAGGGTGGACCTGATGGCGTATTCGTTCACTGAGAAGAAGCGCATCCGTAAGGATTTCGGCAAGAGGCCGAGTATCCTGGATGTGCCCTACCTGCTGGCGATCCAGCTTGACTCATATCGATCATTTCTACAGACGGATAAATCCGTTGAGAATCGAGACGACGTGGGGTTGCACGCGGCATTCAAGTCCGTGTTTCCCATCATTAGTTACTCCGGAAACGCGCAGCTTGAATATGTAAGCTACCGTCTCTGTGATCCGGTATTCGACGTTAAGGAATGTCAAATCCGTGGCCTGACCTATTCCGCGCCCCTGCGCGTGAAGGTCCGCCTGGTCATTTTTGATCGTGAAGTGTCCGGGGCCAACAAGCCCATTAAGGACGTTCGCGAGCAGGAAGTGTACCTGGGCGAATTGCCGCTGATGACCGAAAACGGCACCTTTGTAATCAATGGTACCGAGCGCGTCATCGTGTCTCAGTTGCACCGTTCACCGGGTGTGTTCTTCGATCACGATAAGGGCAAGAGCCATTCCTCCGGGAAGCTGTTGTTCTCCGCTCGTGTGATTCCCTACCGTGGATCCTGGTTGGACTTCGAGTTCGATCCCAAAGATGCACTGTTTGCCCGTATTGACCGTCGCCGCAAGTTGCCGGTGAGTGTCATCCTGCGTGCCCTGGGCTACACCAATCAGCAAATGCTGGATATCTTCTTCGAGAAGAACGTGTTCCACATTACCAAGAAGGGCATCAAGCTTGACCTGGTGCCTGAGCGTCTGAAGGGTGAAAGCGCTGTCTTTGATATCAAGATCGGCCGCAAGGTCATCGTTGAAGAAGGCCGCCGTATCACTGCCCGTCACGTGCGCGACATCGCCAGTGCCGGTGTGACCCAGCTGGATGTGCCCGCCGATTACCTGGTTGGCAAGATCCTGGCTCACGACGTGGTGGACACCGACAGTGGTGAGATTCTGGCCGAGGCCAATGAAGAGCTGACCACCGAATTGGTAGAGAGAATGGTCGAAATGGGTGTTGGCGAGATCGGCACCCTGTACGTGAATGACCTGGATCGTGGTCCCTACGTTTCCAACAGCCTGCGTATCGATAACACCCGTACGCCGCTGGAAGCGCTGGTCGAGATTTATCGGATGATGCGTCCGGGCGAGCCGCCCACCAAGGAAGCAGCCGAAAATCTGTTCCACAACCTGTTCTTCAATCCAGAGCGCTACGACTTGTCGGCTGTGGGACGTATGAAGTTCAACCGTCGCGTCTATCGCGATGAGATCGTCGGACCGGGCGTGCTTTACGATGGCGTCTACTTCAATAATCGCAAGGACGAATTCGCCAAGAATCTGTTTAATCTGCATGGCGAAGGCGTGTCGGACATCCTGGATGTGCTGAAGACCTTGTGTTCGATCCGTGACGGTAACGGCACGGTCGATGATATCGATCACCTTGGCAACCGCCGCGTACGTAGCGTTGGCGAAATGGCCGAGAACTCATTCCGTATCGGCCTGGTCCGTGTGGAAAGAGCGGTGAAAGAGCGTCTGACCCTGGCAGAATCCGAGGGCCTGATGCCCCAGGAAATGATCAACGCCAAGCCGGTTGCTGCCGCTGTGAAGGAATTCTTTGGTTCCTCCCAGTTGTCGCAGTTTATGGATCAGAACAACCCGCTGTCCGAGGTTACTCATAAGCGTCGTATTTCGGCGTTGGGCCCGGGTGGTCTGACCCGCGAGCGTGCAGGCTTCGAGGTGCGAGATGTGCACCCGACTCACTACGGTCGCGTATGCCCGATTGAAACTCCTGAAGGGCCGAATATTGGTCTGATTAACTCGCTGGCAGTCTATGCACGCACCAACGATTACGGCTTTATGGAAACCCCATACCGTAAGGTTGAGAACGGCAAGGTCACCGAGACTATCGAATACCTGTCGGCCATCGAGGAAGGCCAGTATGTGATTGCCCAGGCAAACGCCGATCTGGATGCCAAGGGCGCTTTTGAGGACGAGCTGGTTTCCTGTCGTCATCAAAATGAATTCACCATGCTGTCGCCTAGTGAAATCAACTACATGGACGTGAGTCCCAAGCAGATTGTATCGGTAGCTGCCTCGCTGATTCCGTTCCTGGAACACGATGACGCCAACCGCGCACTGATGGGCTCGAACATGCAGCGCCAGGCTGTCCCCACCCTGCGTGCCGAAACCCCCATGGTGGGTACCGGCATGGAAAGGGCTGTGGCAATCGACTCCGGTGTTACCGTAATCGCTGCTCGTGGCGGTATCGTTGACTCGGTTGATGCCTCGCGCATCGTTATCCGAGTGAATGATGACGAGGCCATGGCGGTGGAGTCCGGTGTGGATATCTACAACCTGACCAAGTACACCCGCTCGAATCAGAACACCTGCATCAACCAGCGTCCGCTGGTTAGAGCCGGTGATCAGATTGCCCGCGGTGACGTTCTGGCTGACGGACCTTCCACCCACCTTGGTGAGTTGGCCCTGGGTCAGAACCTGCTGGTCGCGTTCATGCCCTGGAACGGTTACAACTTTGAGGATTCGATCCTCATCTCCGAGCGGGTGGTGCAAGAAGATCGCTTTACCACCATTCATATCGAAGAGCTGACCTGTGTTGCTCGCGATACCAAGCTTGGTTCGGAAGAAGTTACCTCTGATATCCCCAACGTTGGCGACAGCGCACTTGGCAAACTCGATGAGTCGGGTATCGCCTACATTGGTGCTGAAGTCCACGCCGGTGACATCCTGGTCGGTAAGGTTACGCCCAAGGGCGAGACACAGCTGACTCCGGAAGAGAAATTGCTGCGGGCCATCTTCGGTGAGAAGGCATCGGACGTGAAAGATACGTCCCTGCGCGTGCCTCCGGGCATGGACGGTACCGTGATTGATGTTCGTGTATTCACCCGTGATGGCGTGGATAAGGACGCAAGAGCACTTTCCGTTGAAGGTAGTGAGTTGATCAGTGTTCGCAAGGATCTGGACGACACTCGGCGCATCCTGGAAGCCGATATCTATCAGCGTGTGAAGCGCATGCTGGTTGGTAAGGTGGCTGATGGAGGCCCCGAGAAGCTCAAGTCTGGCAACAAGGTGACTGAAGCTTACCTGGACAGCCTGACCCGTGAGCAGTGGTTCAAGGTGAGGATGCGCAACGACGACGTCAGTGCCCAGCTTGAACAGGCTGAGGAACGCATCAAGGCCATGCGCGAAGAGTTTGAAGTACGTTACGAGGAGAAGAAGAAGAAAATCACCGCTGGTGATGAGCTTGCTCCTGGCGTGCTGAAGATGGTCAAGGTTTACCTGGCCGTTAAGCGTCGCGTACAGCCCGGTGACAAGATGGCTGGTCGTCACGGTAACAAGGGCGTTATCTCCACAATCGTTCCGGTAGAGGATATGCCCTACGCCGAGGACGGCACTCCCGTGGATATCGTGTTGAACCCGCTGGGTGTGCCTTCACGTATGAACGTGGGTCAGGTGTTGGAAACTCACCTGGGCTGGGCAGCCAAGGGGCTGGGTCTTCGTATCGGCGAAATGCTGGACAGGCATGCCAAGTCAGAGGAGCTTCGCGGCTTCCTTGATAAGGTCTACAACAAGTCCGGCGGCAAGTCTGAGGATCTCGATTCTCTGACCGAAGCTGAGTTGATGGAACTGGCTGGTAACCTGCGAAATGGCGTGCCGATGGCTACGCCTGTATTTGACGGTGCCGATGAAGCTGAAATCAAGGCCATGCTCGAATTGGCTGGTTTGCCGGCTTCAGGTCAGACAACGCTTAGTGACGGTCGAACCGGTGAGTCTTTCGATCGCCCGGTTACCGTCGGTTACATGTACATGCTCAAGCTCAACCACCTTGTGGATGACAAGATGCATGCACGTTCAACCGGTCCGTATAGTCTCGTTACGCAGCAGCCGTTGGGTGGTAAAGCCCAGTTCGGCGGACAGCGCTTTGGTGAGATGGAGGTCTGGGCCCTTGAGGCTTATGGCGCTTCCTACACCTTGCAGGAAATGCTGACGGTCAAGTCTGATGACGTCCAGGGCAGAACCAGAATGTATAAGAACATTGTGGACGGCACTCACGAGATGAGCGCGGGTATGCCCGAATCCTTCAATGTGTTGGTGAAGGAAATCAGGTCCCTGGGTATCAACATCGAGTTGGAGCAGGACTAGGCCTCCGGGTCTAGTTCTTCCACAAATCGAAAGCCGCAACAGGCAGGTGGCACGATGAAAGAGTTTCTGAATATATTTAAGCAGTCGACCCCCGAGGAAGACTTTGACGCGATTCGAATCAAGCTGGCTTCGCCAGACATGATTCGGTCATGGTCCTTTGGCGAAGTTAAGAAGCCCGAGACCATTAACTACCGTACGTTCAAACCTGAACGTGACGGTTTGTTCTGCGCCAAGATCTTTGGTCCGGTAAAGGACTACGAGTGTCTCTGCGGTAAGTACAAGCGTCTCAAGCACCGCGGTGTGGTGTGTGAGAAGTGTGGCGTGGAGGTGACCCAGTCCAAGGTCCGCCGCGAGCGCATGGCGCATATCGCCCTGGCTAGTCCGGTCGCCCACATCTGGTTCCTGAAGTCACTTCCGTCCCGTATCGGTTTGCTTCTGGATATGACCCTGCGTGAAATCGAGCGGGTGTTGTACTTCGAGGCCTTCGTGGTCGTCGAGCCCGGTATGACCATCATGGAGCGTGGTCAGTTGCTGTCCGATGAGGCCTATCTTGATGCTATCGAAGAGCACGGCGACGAGTTTGATGCCCGCATGGGTGCCGAGGCGGTTTACGAACTGCTGCGCACCATCGACCTGGGTTCTGAAATCCTGCAGGTTCGCGAGGACATCGCCGGAACCAACTCGGACACCAAGATCAAGCGTCTGTCCAAGCGGCTGAAGTTGCTGGAATCTTTCCAGGAATCTGACAACCGCCCGGAATGGATGGTGCTGACAGTACTGCCTGTGCTGCCGCCGGATCTGCGTCCCCTGGTGCCCCTGGATGGCGGCCGCTTTGCGACCTCCGATCTGAATGATCTGTACCGTCGGGTTATTAACCGTAACAACCGCCTGCGTCGTTTGCTGGAGCTGAACGCCCCGGACATCATCGTGCGTAACGAAAAGCGCATGCTGCAGGAATCGGTAGATGCCTTGCTGGATAACGGCAGGCGTGGTCGTGCCATTACCGGCACCAACAAGCGTCCGCTGAAGTCACTGGCTGACATGATTAAGGGTAAACAGGGTCGCTTCCGCCAGAACTTGCTGGGTAAGCGAGTGGATTACTCCGGTCGTTCAGTGATCGTGGTAGGCCCGGCTTTGAAGTTGCACCAATGTGGTCTTCCCAAGAAGATGGCTCTGGAGCTGTTCAAGCCCTTTATTTTCTCCAAGCTTCAGCTGCGTGGCGAAGCGGCCACCATCAAGGCTGCCAAGCGACTGGTTGAGCGCGAAGGTCCCGAGGTTTGGGATATCCTGGAGCAGGTGATTCGTGAGCACCCGGTGATGTTGAACCGTGCGCCCACCCTGCATCGTCTGGGTATCCAGGCGTTCGAGCCGGTGCTGATTGAGGGTAAGGCTATTCAGCTGCACCCGCTGGTCTGTACCGCGTTTAACGCTGACTTTGACGGTGACCAGATGGCTGTTCACGTACCCCTTTCGCTGGAAGCCCAGCTTGAGGCCCGTGCGTTGATGATGTCTTCGAACAACATCCTGTCCCCGGCAAACGGCGAGCCCATCATTGTTCCTTCACAGGACGTGGTGCTGGGTCTGTACTACATGACCCGTGAGCGTGTTAACGCCCAGGGCGAAGGCATGTTGTTCTCAGACGTGGCCGAAGTGCATCGTGCGTACGAAAGCCGGAACCTGCATCTGCAGGCCCGGATCAAGGTTCGTATCACGCAGAACGTGCTGGATGAGGCTGATGAGGTTCAGGAAACCACCAGTGTGATCAGCACTACTGCCGGTCGTGCGCTGTTGTCCGAAATTCTGCCCAAGGGTCTGCCTTACGAGCTGATTAATCGCGCGATGACCAAGAAGGCCATCTCGAACGTAGTGAATGAGTGCTACCGCCGGGTTGGCTTGAAGGCCACCGTAGTCTTTGCTGACCAGTTGATGTACACGGGTTTCCGTTACGCTACCCGCGCAGGCGCCTCTATCGCCGCCGACGACATGGTCGTGCCGGAGCAGAAGGGTAAAATTCTGGAACGCGCAGAGCGTCAGGTTAAGGAAATCCAGGACCAGTATTCCTCTGGTCTGGTGACCAACGGCGAGCGTTACAACAAGGTTGTGGATATCTGGTCGCGTACCAACGAGCAGGTGGCCAAGGCCATGATGGATATGCTCGGCGCCGAAATGGTGGCTGATGCAAAAGGCAACATGGTTGAGCAGGAGTCCTTTAACTCCATCTACATGATGGCCGACTCCGGTGCTCGAGGCTCTGCTGCACAGATTCGTCAGCTTGCTGGTATGCGTGGCCTGATGGCCAAGCCCGATGGCTCCATCATCGAGACCCCGATTACTGCAAACTTCCGCGAAGGCCTGAATGTTCTGCAGTACTTCATCTCGACTCACGGTGCTCGTAAGGGTCTGGCTGATACCGCGTTGAAGACTGCTAACTCTGGTTACCTGACCCGTCGCCTGGTCGACGTGGCACAGGATCTGGTGGTTACCGAGGTTGATTGCGGCGCCGAAGAAGGTCTGATCATGACTCCGCTGGTTGAAGGCGGCGACGTGGTTGAGGCATTGCGCGAGCGCGTGCTGGGTCGTGTGGTTGCCACCGATCTGTTGCGTCCGGGCACCGATGAAGTTCTGGTTGAAGCCGGCACCCTGCTCGATGAGCTTTGGGTTCGCAAGCTGGAAGATGCCAGTGTCGATCAGGTGCACGTGCGTTCACCCATCGCCTGTAAGACGCGCTACGGTGTGTGTGCACAGTGCTATGGCCGTGATCTGGCGCGTGGTAACCGCATCAATATTGGTGAGGCTGTCGGCGTTATCGCTGCCCAGTCAATTGGTGAGCCGGGTACCCAGCTGACCATGCGTACCTTCCATATTGGTGGTGCTGCATCCCGTTCCGCTGCTGTGAACAGCGTGGAAATCAAGGGCAGCGGCTTGGTACGTCTGCATAACATCAAGATGGTTCACCATGAGAAGGGTCACTGGGTTGCAGTGTCTCGCTCCGGTGAAATGGGTGTTATGGATGAGTTCGGTCGCGAGCGCGAGCGTTACAAGGTGCCTTACGGCGCTACCATCCTGGTGGAAGACGGTGCCGAGGTTAAATCCGGCCAGATCGTCGCGACCTGGGATCCCCATACCCACCCGGTTGTCACCGAAGTGTCAGGTGTCGTGAGGTTCGAAGACTTTGAGGACGGTGTTACCGTTTCTCGCCAGGTCGACGACATCACTGGCCTGAGCAGTATTGTGGTGCTTGATCCCAAGCAGCGCGGTGCTGGCGGTAAGGATCAGCGTCCGGTGGCCAAGTTGGTAGATGCCAAGGGCAACTCCATATTCTTTGCCAACACGGAAATCCCCGCGGTCTACACCCTGCCTACCGGCGCTATCATCAGTCTGAACGATGGAGATAAGGTCACCCTGGGTGACGTTATCGCGCGTATTCCGCAGGAATCTTCAAAGACCCGTGATATCACTGGTGGTCTGCCCCGAGTGGCTGACTTGTTCGAAGCCCGGAAGCCCAAGGAATCAGCTATTTTGGCTGAGCATTCGGGTACCGTCAGCTTCGGTAAGGAGACCAAGGGCAAGGTTCGCCTGGTTATCACCAGCGAAGAATCGACCTACGAAGAGCTGATTCCGAAATGGCGTCGTCTTAACGTGTTCGAGGGTGAGCAGGTTGTTCGCGGCGAAATTATCGCTGATGGCGAGCTGAACCCCCACGACATCCTGCGCTTGCGCGGAGCCGAAGAACTGGCTGATTACCTGGTTCGCGAGATCCAGGACGTCTACCGTCTGCAGGGCGTGAAGATTAACGACAAGCACATCGAGGTGATCATCCGCCAGATGCTGCGCAAGATTGAGATCACCTCTCCTGGTGATTCCCGCTTCTTGCGTGGTGAGCAGTTGGATCGCGCCCGGGTGCAGGAAGCGAACGAGGCGGTGCAGAGCGCCGGCAAGGACGGGGCAACCTTCTCACCCTTGCTGCTCGGCATTACCAAGGCATCACTGGCTACCGAGTCGTTTATTTCGGCGGCATCGTTCCAGGAGACCACCAGGGTTCTTACCGAGGCTGCAGTTCGCGGTTTGCGGGATGATCTGCGCGGTCTGAAGGAAAATGTCATCGTCGGGCGTCTTATTCCTGCCGGAACTGGATTCTCCTACCATGCAGAACGTCGTCGTACCCACGAAGACCGGATGGCTGAAGAATTCCGTGCTCTGGCGGCTGAAACAGAGGCTGCAGCAGCGGCTGAGGCTGCCCAGGCAGCCGAGGCGGAAGCGGCCGAAGCTGCCGGGATAACCGAAGAAGAATAGCCAATAGGCTCCGGGGGTGGGGCCGCCAGCGGTCCCACCCCCTGTTTTTTTAGTGCTGGCACCCATTGGTGATGCCTCCTGCCGTTGACAGGGGGGCCGCACCAAAATAAAATGCTCGGTCTTTATCTCGACCGGGCGTAAATCTCCCGCCCGCGTTGTAGACCGGCGGAATATATGAGTCCGGGTCGTCATTAACTTGGCGACCCGGTTCTGCTCTGGGAATGACTAAGTATGGTCATTATTTCCCAAAGCCAACAATTTGACTGAGCAAGAAGTAGATCTTATGGCAACTGTTAATCAGCTGGTGCGGAAACCGCGCAAGTCGAAGAAGGAAAAGAGCACTGTACCGGCTTTGGCGGCATGTCCGCAGAAGCGTGGCGTTTGCACCCGTGTGTACACCACTACACCGAAGAAGCCGAACTCGGCTTTGCGCAAAGTGGCTCGTGTCCGTCTTACCAATGGTTTCGAAGTATCAAGCTACATTGGTGGTGAGGGTCATAACCTGCAGGAGCATTCGGTCATCATGATCCGTGGTGGTCGTGTGAAGGATCTGCCTGGTGTGCGTTACCACACCATTCGCGGCACCCTCGATTGCGCCGGCGTTAGCGATCGTCGCAAAGGTCGTTCCAAGTACGGCGCCAAGCGTCCTAAGTCCTAATTTGGCCCGCCGCGCGAGCTGTAAGAATTCCTGAGGAATTATCATGTCAAGACGTACATCTGCCCCCAAGCGACTCATCCTGCCCGATCCCAAGTTCGGAAGTGAGATGCTTGCCAAATTTATGAATATGGTGATGAACAGCGGCAAAAAATCTGTTGCTGAGCAAATCATCTATGGTGCTATCGAGCGTATCTCCGAGCGCAATAAGTGCGACCCGGCGAAGGCCCTTGAAGTGCTGGAACAGGCCCTTGAGAACGTTAAGCCTGCTGTTGAGGTGAAGTCTCGCCGTGTTGGTGGTGCTACCTACCAGGTTCCCGTGGAGGTTCGTCCTTCACGTCGCCAGACATTGGCAATGCGTTGGGTTATTGATTCGGCCCGCAAACGCAGCGAGAAGTCCATGGCACAGCGCCTGGCTAACGAGCTGATGGATGCCGCCGAAAGCAGAGGCGCTGCCGTGAAGAAGCGTGAAGATACGCATCGCATGGCTGAAGCCAACAAGGCATTCGCACACTACCGCTGGTAACCCCAACGGCCCGAGACTTGACGACGTTACGAAGTCATCAAAGAGGACTTTGAAGTGGCACGCACGACCCCAATTTCCCGTTATCGCAATATTGGCATCATGGCTCACATCGATGCTGGTAAGACGACCACAACGGAACGAGTACTGTTTTACACCGGTGTTTCTCACAAGATTGGTGAGGTGCATGACGGCGCCGCTACCATGGACTGGATGGAGCAGGAGCAGGAGCGTGGTATTACTATCACCTCTGCAGCTACTACCTGTTTCTGGTCGGGTATGGAGCAGCAGTTTGAGCAGCACCGTATCAACATTATTGATACCCCTGGACACGTTGATTTCACCATTGAGGTGGAGCGAAGCCTGCGTGTGCTCGATAGCGCCGTAGCCGTGTTCTGTGCCGTTGGTGGTGTTGAGCCCCAGTCCGAAACGGTCTGGCGCCAGGCTAACAAGTACAAAGTGCCGCGTATGGCGTTCGTCAACAAGATGGACCGCGCCGGCGCTAATTTCCTGCGTGTTGTTAAGCAGTTGAAGGATCGCCTGGGTGCCAACCCTGTGCCTCTGCAGTTGGCTATCGGCGCTGAGGAGAACTTCAAGGGTGTGGTTGACCTGGTCAAGATGAAGGCCATTTACTGGAATGAAGAAAACCAGGGAATGACCTTCGAAGAGCGGGAAATCCCTGCCGACATGGTCGATCTGTGCAATGAGTGGCGCGAGAAGCTGGTCGAGGCTGCGGCTGAGGCTAATGAAGAGCTTCTCAACAAGTACCTCGAAGGCGTCGAACTGACCCCGGACGAGATAAAGAAAGCTCTGCGCAAGCGCACCATTGCTAATGAAATTGTTCCGGTTATGTGTGGCTCTGCCTTTAAGAACAAGGGCGTACAGGCCATGCTGGACGCCGTGGTCGAGCTGGCTCCGTCCCCCGCGGACGTGGTTGCTATCCGCGGTATCCTGGACGATGAGTCCGAAGGTACGCGTCCGAACACCGACGAAGCGCCTTTTGCTGCGCTGGCATTCAAGATTGCCACCGATCCTTTCGTAGGTTCGCTGACCTTCTTCCGGGTCTATTCGGGTGTGCTGAAGTCTGGTGATTTCGTATTCAACCCCGTGAAGGGCAAGAAAGAGCGCATCGGCCGTATCCTGCAGATGCACGCGAATAACCGTGAAGAAATCAAGGAAGTGCGCGCCGGTGATATCGCCGCTGCGGTGGGTCTTAAGGACGTCACCACCGGTGATACCCTGTGTGACATCCAGGAGAAGATCACCCTGGAGCGTATGGAATTCCCCGAGCCCGTGATCTCTGTGGCCGTGGAGCCCAAGACCAAGGCTGACCAGGAGAAGATGGGTATTGCCCTGTCCAAGCTGGCCAAGGAAGATCCTTCTTTCCGCGTGCACACCGACGAAGAGTCAGGCCAGACCATTATTTCCGGTATGGGTGAGTTGCACCTGGACATTATCGTTGACCGTATGCGTCGCGAGTTCCACGTGGAAGCCAACGTGGGCAAGCCCCAGGTGGCTTACCGCGAAACGATCCGCTCCGAAGTCGAGCAGGAAGGCAAGTTCGTTCGCCAGTCCGGCGGTCGTGGCCAGTTCGGCCATGTCTGGATTCGCCTGGGCCCGACCGAAGCCGGTACCGGTTACGTGTTCGAAAACTCCATCGTTGGTGGCGTTGTTCCCAAGGAATACATTCCCGCTGTGGACAAGGGTATCAAGGAAGCGATGGGCAACGGTGTGCTCGCCGGTTTCCCGGTGGTCGACGTCAAGGCTACCTTGTACGACGGTTCATACCATGACGTTGACTCCAGTGAAATGGCGTTCAAGATTGCCGGTTCCATGGCATTCAAGGCGGCTATGGCGAAAGCCAAACCGGTATTGCTTGAGCCCGTCATGAAGGTTGAGGTTGTCACCCCTGAGGATTACATGGGTGATGTTATGGGTGATCTTAATCGACGTCGTGGTCTTCCCCAGGGTATGGAAGACACCCCGTCAGGCAAGACCATCCAGGCTGAGGTCCCGCTGTCCGAAATGTTTGGTTATGCGACCGATTTGCGCTCTATGAGCCAGGGTCGCGCCACGTACTCCATGGAATTCCTGAAGTACAACGAAGTGCCCAACAGCGTTGCAGATTCAATTATTAAGAAAGCTTCCTAATTAAGCTTTTGTCAGAGGTATAGAAAGGTGTCGAAAGAAAAATTTCAACGTACAAAGCCCCATGTGAACGTCGGAACGATCGG
>CAKZML010000003.1 GCA_937128475.1 uncultured Chromatiales bacterium | reverse complement strand
CCTCGGCTACGGTTTCCATGGGGTTGGCTGGATCAGCGGCCCATTCCTGGAGTGAGGCCGTGTAGACCGCCACGTTCTTAAAGCCCAGTCGGTTCAACACGAAAGCGTTGGATGAGGCTGCGATTCCACCACCACAGTAGGTGATCTTGCGAGAGTCGTGATCGGTGCCAAAGATCGCTTCCAGCTCATCCTGGGATTTGTAGTGACCTGTTTCATCGAACGCAGAAAACACCGGAATATTGGTGGCGCCGGTAATGTGGCCGGGTCGTGGGTACATGACCATCTCACCGCGATAGCTTGCCGGCGGCATTGAGTCGATCAGGGTAACCTCATCGTCGCTGATGGAGGCGAACACCTCGTCCCGGTCAGCAATCATCTCCGGTCTTACCGCGGGGGTGAGTGTTCTCGCGGTCACAACGGACGCTTCGCTAGAAAGAGGACGTCCCTCGGCGGTCCAGGCCTTGAGTCCACCATCCAGTAATGCCACCCGGTCAAAACCCACCCAGCGCAACATCCACCAGACCCGGGCGGCCCAGACTGTGCCGCTGGCGTCGTAGAGCACGACACGGGTGTCGTCACCGACCCCCAGGGCGCCCATCACCTGGGCGAATTTTTCTGCTGTAGGAACGGCAAAGCCGATCTTGCTGTCCGGGTCGGACAAATCTCCCAGCAAGTCCGCAAAGCCGGCCCCGGGTATGTGTTTGGCGTCAAAACTGGACTTGCCGCTGACCGTGCGGGTGCCGCCCTGGTCGTATTGTTCTACAAGGACAGTGCAGTCCAGTATCACCAGGTCTGGATCGTCCAGGTGCTGGCTCAGCCACTCGGTGCTCACCAGGGTGTCCATGGCGACATCGACGTCCTGGGCAGGCGGCGCCTGTGAGTCGGATTGCGGATAGGCGGTGCTCAGCGACAGTGCCGCGATCAGCCCGAGAAATAGTCTTGGAAAAGCATGCAATGACATGATGATCTCCTGATCGTAAGAAAAACGAATCAAGTGTGATCCATGGGTCATTCTACTCCCTTTTCAGGGAGCTCGACCACGCTCCGGTGGGGCGGTATGCGACGTGGTCTCTGTCCGGTTTATTGGAAATATCTGGGTGGTCACTGCATTATGGACTCTGTTTAGCGAAGCGGGGGAGACCTCTTCTGCTTCACGTCGCAGTAGATTTTATGTGCTGAATATAAACCAAGGAGTGGTGGGTCCAGGATGACTGTTTTTAAAACCGTAGTACTGGCTTTGGGAATCTTGACCCTGTCTTTTTCCTCTGTCTGGGCAGTCGATGAGCCGGCGACTGTTGCCCACGAAGGATCTACACCGGATTTACGCGATGATGGCAGCGACTTGACCGTGCAGAGCGGCAACCTGGTTGTCGTACCCATACCCATGTCCGGCCCCACCCTGGATTCAGGCTTGATCCTGGGCGAGATGTATTTCCATGGACAGACAGAAGAGCAGGCCAGGAAGCAGCCGGCATCGGTCACTGGCGCTGCAGGTATGTACACCAGCAGTGACAGCAAGGCGCTGGCACTGGTGCACCAGGGGTATTGGAAGGATGACACCTGGCGGTTCACCGCCGCAGCGGGTGCGGCCGACCTGAATCTTTCTTTATCCAGACCGCTTGGTGATCCGGGACTCGGTGATATCAACTGGCGTATCAAGGGGAATTTCCTCTACCTCAACATGTTACGACGGCTCGGAGGGAACTGGTACGCGGGCGCCCTGGCACGCTATATCGACGCTGAGCAGCAGGTAGGTTTTACCGGCAGCAACGTGGATTTTGATTTAGGCGCCGAGGTTACTGCCAGGGGGGTTGGCGCCGTCCTGGAGTACGACTCCCGAGACATGCCGACCAACAGTTATAGCGGCAGGCATTTTAAGGTCGAGGCTGTACTCAACGCAGAGGCCTATGGCAGTGACAAGAATTACCAGTCCTACAGCAGCTATTTTCGTTCCTACCATGAAATGAACGACTCCCTGGTCCTGGCCTGGGAACTGCGAGGCTGTGATCGGGGAGGCAAGGTGCCGTTGTGGGAAGCCTGCACGGTTGGCTTGAGAGGCTTCTCCGCCACCGACTACCTGGGCCGAAGTTCGGTATCGGGTCAGGCCGAAGCAAGGTGGAGGATGTCGGAACGTTGGGGCCTGGTGGGATTCGGTGGTGTCGGCTACGTGACCAGCCCGTTCAGTGAGATTCGTGGGCGTACCGCTATTCCAAGCTATGGCCTGGGTATTCGTTTCATGGTGTTGCCCGCCAAGCGGATCAATATCCGCGTCGACTACGGTCGCTCAACCGACAGCAACGCGATCCACCTGTCTGTGGGTGAGGCGTTCTAGAGCAGGGTTATCTGCTATTCCCAAAGCGTAAACGCACCGCCAGTTGTAACTGGGTTTCGGTGCCTTCGTCTTCCAGCCCGTAATACTCCCAGGCGTCCCGGTAGGTATAGATAGATATCCATTCCGCAGCCAGCGACACGTTCTTGTTCATCTCAAAGGCATAGCTCACGGTGATTCCATGGCCATATTCGGAGTTGTCGTCCAGGGGTACGCTGTCGTTCTCGTAGACCCCGAAGCGATCGTATCTGGCGCTGAGGCGGTGTGGGCCAAAGGCGCGGGTGAGTAGCAGGAAGTCGCTGTAATAATCTGCATCGACTACGTGTGCGCCCCGGATAAACGGCCCCATGACGGTCAGTCCATCCATCCATTGGTAGATCAGTCCGATGTCACCGGGCAGGGTAAATTGCATGCCCAGCATGTTGAAGTCGGTTCCCCAGCCGTACTGACCGTTCTCGAAGGCCCTGGGATCAGCCCGATTGTCATAGTGGGTGACCCTGAACATGGCCTTGTTGCTGTAGCGATATTCAGCAGACACGTAGTAACCGGGGTCGTTGTCTATTTCCATGAACAGGGCCAGGAAGGGGTCCTGGCGCTGGAACCACATGCCGGGTTGTATTTGGGGTAGAGGGGGCAGGGGAAGTATGTCGCTGAGTCGGGTTTGGCGATCGTGTATCGACCAGCCTTTCCATGCCAATAACGCGCCGGCGGGATCGTTCTTGTAAAAGATCGAACCGTGCAGGGAGAATGAGTGTGCGCCGCCAAGCGATGCCGGGCGTCGTGAAATACTGGCTTCCATCCCGTATGAGCGCAGCTCTTCGCCCACCCAGGTGTTCAATGCCGAGGGACTGATGGTGTAAGGGCTTGACCAGCCCGGCGCGGTATTTTCCATGGAGACGCGGGGATAGAACGCGCCAACTTTAAAGCGATAGCGATTGGCCGAGTCCACCAGTGGGCGCCATTCCACGAAGGCCTCGGTAAAGTCGGCCAGCGGACCCAGGTCATCGTTGTACAGTTCGATGTCCAGGTTTAACTCGACGGTATCGGTCAGTTGCAGACCCACATCCAGGAATCCACGGCTGAATACCAGGCCATCATCGTCGTAGCGAAGCTTTCCGGCGCCGCCCTCGGTCCATGATTGATGTCCGCTGACCGAGACGTAGCTCAGGTCAGCACCCAGCTCGAAGCGGTGCCTGCTGGGCTCCTCGGCACTTGCACTGGTGTGAAGTGCCAGGCCGAGCAGGCCAATTGAAAATGGCTTTAGTAGTCTGACCATAACAACGCTTCCGACTTTTGATCGTGGGGTGGACGGAGTTTCTTCTCCATCTTGAAGGTTACTGTCTTGTCTTCACCTCCGACGAAATCCAATGGCTTGCTCAGGGTTTCGGATCTTTCCTTGAATCGGGGGCTCCAGATAGTGACTGCATTCACCTCGCCGGCGGAAACCTCGAATCGTGCAACGCCCTGCTCATCGGTCTTGGCGAAGAACGGGGTATCCACCAC
>CAKZML010000002.1 GCA_937128475.1 uncultured Chromatiales bacterium | reverse complement strand
TTCCCTATCCGGACGAGACGAAGTCGACCATCCGCTTCCTCGAGACCCCGGCCACTATCTGGGGTGCCGAGTCGGTGCTGGTGGATGAGATCAGTCGCTGCAAACCCGAGCACCAGAACCGCTTGTTCTCGCTGGTCCATGAACGTCGTATCCAGGGCATCCCGCTGGAGAAGCTGCGGTACCGCTGGGCCGCCATGAACCCGTGCTCCTCGGACCAGGGTGGATCGGAGGACTACATGGGTTCGGAGCCCCTGGATCCGGCCCTGGCCGATCGCTTCTCGGTGATCGTGGAAGTGGGGGACTGGGACGGGCTAAGCGATGAGGATCGCAAGCTGGTTGCGGATCCTTCAGGTGAGGGCGCGATGTCCGATGACAGTGGTCACCTGGCCGCTGATCTTGCCACCTGGCAGAAGCAGTTTGAGCAACAGTTGCCTGAATGTCCTGTGCAGGTCATCGATTATGTGTGTGCCGTGGTCACGGTGCTTGGGGATGCGGGGATTCGTCTGTCGCCCCGCCGTGCCCGCCTCATGACTCGCACCTTGCTGGCTGCCCGGATCATCGCCGGCGAGCTGGAGTTTGAATCGGTGCGTACCTTGCTTTGCTACAGCATCCCTCACCAGGCCTGGGGCGAGGCCCCGGATATTGCCCGGGTCTCTGCCGCTCACCAAACGGCCTGGGATGCGGCCTTCTTGAAGGGGGAGCGCAAGTGGGTGCACATGTTTCACATGGAGCGGGACCTGGCTAAAAAAGCCCGTCAGCTGCTTCAGCACTGCCCCAGTCCCGATGCCGGGTCCCTGGCCGTGGAACAACTGCTCGCCAATGAACCTAAAGAGCGGGCCGCCGCCTTCGCGCTCGCGGCGTTTCCTGCAGCGGCTGCGGGCAAGCTGCCGGTGGGCGCCGAGGGCGTGAACGACCTGGGCAGGCTGGCCCAGGAGTTGCTCACGGTGACTGGCGAGATCACCTGGCAAGAGCGCATGGGTGGGAACAACCATTTACGGTCGCCCGAGATGAGTCGCCTCAGCAGTGTCCTGGTGAAGCTCAAGGGCGCCAGGCAAGAGCGCGCCTGCCAGCTCTTCTACTGGTGCCTGGTAAACGAGCTGGTGCTCAAGGATCCGGTCGCCCTTGAAGAGCAGTTTCAACGCTGCGTCAGGGTGTTCGCCAGGGTGGGAGCCAAGTGATGCAGATCAACCAGGCCTTTCACGATTGGAAACCCGGCATGCACTGCAACTCAGGAGGCCCTCGCAGCCGCACCCGCACAGAACGTCTACAGAGCACGGTGCTGGCAAAGCGCGGCGGGGTCATCCGCTGCCCCGTTACCTTGCCCCTGGCCCTGGACTTTGAGGGGGCAGACCCGGTGGCCACCATGTACGCCTTGCTGGAGCAACAGGGCATCAACAGTCCCGAGGATCTCAGGGCGTTGTTCCAGCCCCTGCCTGCGTCGACCTTGTGCCGCGTTAATCCAGGGGTGCTCCCGATCAAGGTCGCCACGGCCAGCCCTGAGGAGGTGTTGAAGACTGCCTTGATGCTGGGCCTGTGCACCGCCTGGCTCTATGACCCGGTAAGGCCGGTGCTGTGGACCCGGGCGTCCCTGGCAAGAGCGGTGGAACTGATCGACGGGGAGGGGTTTTACGCATGTTGAAACAAGAATTTGAGGCTATTTACCAGGAGCTGATGGACGAGAACCCCTTCGCAGCCAGGGCAGCGCTCAAGGTGTTGAAGGTCGAGTTCACCCAGGAGGTGCCCACCCTTGCCGTCACCCTTGGCAAGCAGTCCCGCCTGCTGGTGAACCTGGAGTTTGTCAGTGAGAACTGCAAGACAGGGGAGCACGTCAAGGCGGTGATCTGCCACGAGTTCCTGCACATCCTGCTGCGCCATACCGAGAGGTTCAAGACACTCAACAAGATGCAGAACCTGGCCCTGGACGTGGTGATCAACGCCATCATCCATCGGGAGCTGGGGCGGCGATACAGCAGCTTTATGAGTGCCTTCTACTCCCAGGAGACGGGGATAGCGCGGCTGCTACGCCCACCGGAGGAACGAGAAACCTATGGCTGGTGGAGTGCCAAGCCCACGGACATGCTGATCCCCGCCTGGAAGGGCGTGTATGACGGCCGCCTTGTGGCCGATGACATCCTGGAGCTGGCCGCTGACCTGGGACGGCGACGCAAGTTCAATGTCCAGCCACTGCTCGGTGGTCACCAGCCCCTTGAGGGCAAGGCAAGTCGCCCCAGCCCGCTTGAGCCGCTGCCCGGGGAACTCGCTGATGCCCTGGATCGCGCCCTGAAGAGCATGAACGGCGATGGCATATGGCGGATGCCCAATGAACGCGGGGTCGGGGCGAGCGCCTATAGCAACGTGGTCACCGCGGCCAATGACGACCTGTCGCGCTGGCGCCGGGAGACCTACCTGGTGTTAAAGAAGCACCTGGTACCGGACAAGCTCAGTACCAACCGGGAACCCCAGCCCTACGAGTTTGCCCTGCCGGTGCTCTCCACCGCTGATCGCCGGGCAGCGCTTCGCTGCCTGTGGAGTCCCTTCCTGCCAGAGGCCGTTTGGACGGGCGAGAAAATGCACACCGTCGGCACCGCCCAGGTCTACCTGGACGTGAGCGGATCCATGAATGCCGAGATGCCCCAACTCGTGGCCCTGCTGGGACAACTTGGGCGCTACATCAAGCGTCCCTTCTGGGCCTTCTCCGACGAGGTGGCAAAAGCGGTTATCGAGCAGGGACAGCTTCGGGCCGACACAACCGGTGGCACGTCCATGGCCTGTGTGCTCGAGCACATCGAGAAGACCAGGCCTGCCTCTGCAGTGGTCATCACCGATGGCTACATAGAACCGCTGGAGCCGAAGGAGGTGCAGAAGCGCCTTGGCCGCACCCGGCTGCACGCGATTGTCAGTCGCGACGGAAGTCCCATCGGCATAGCAAATGCCGGCATTCCCTATACACAGTTAGCGAGGATCCCCAAATGATACGCATGAGTGAAGCCGTACTACCCGGTCACCCGGACAAGTTCTGTGACGCGGTGGCCGAGGCCATCGTGGAAGAGTGTTACACCGTGGACGAGCGCGCCTACTGCCAGGTGGAGATGAGCGTGTGGTGCGACCAGGTGTTCCTCACCGGTGGCATCGCCACCCGCAAGCCCCTGCCACGCCCCCTGGAGGAGATCGTCAAAGAAGTGGGACGCAACATCGGTTACGTGGCCCCCAACTGCATCGAGGCCGATCGCTATCAAGTGCAGGATCACGTCTGCAAGCTCGATAAAGACCCCAGGGAGTGGACCGACCACGTGAACGACCAGTGCATCGCCATAGGCTGGGCAGGCTACGACCAGAAAGTGGATTACCTGCCGCCCGAGCACTGGCTGGTGCTGAGGCTAAAGGACGAACTGTTCGCGAGTTGCAAGGCAGGCAGGCTCAAGGGCCAGGGCCCCGACGGCAAGGTACTGGTGAGAGTCAGGGAGAACACCGACGACTGGCACGTGGAACACATCCTGGTGACCCTGCAGCAATTGCCCGATATCGGCTTCGTGAGTTTCACCGGGCTGGTGATGGC
>CAKZML010000001.1 GCA_937128475.1 uncultured Chromatiales bacterium | reverse complement strand
CATGTGGCAGTTCATCGCTAAAACTCTTATTACTGCCCTGGCCGTGGTGGCGGTGGCAGAAATCGGCAAGCGCAGTACCTTCTGGGCTGCCGTGATTGCCTCCCTGCCGTTGATTTCGGTGCTGGCCTTTATCTGGCTGTACATCGACACCGGGAACACCCAGCGTATCGCCGAACTGTCCCACAGCGTGTTCTGGCTTGTGCTTCCTTCTCTGACCCTGTTTCTCGTCCTGCCTGCACTTTTGCGTTCCGGCGTGTCGTTCTGGTTGAGCCTGGTCTTGGCCTGTGGGGCCACAGCTGCCGCGTACTCCATCGTGATATGGGGCCTGGGATGGTTCGGGATTCGCAGCTGAGGCATCCCGGGACGGTGATCTCTGGGGTCAAAATTGGTACGCGTTTTTAAATCACTTGGGTCATGCAGCAGGAGTGAATATGTCCAGCGCTATATCGCCAAAGAAAATTGCTCAATCTCTGCAAGAACTCTGGTCACCGAGAGTGATTGGTGAAGTCGATGATGTGTTTATCAAGGTCGCGAAGCTGCATGGCACATTGGCCTGGCACAGTCATGACGATGAGGACGAGTTGTTCCTGGTGCTCAAGGGCCACCTGCGTATCGAGCTGGAAGATAGCTGTATTGAGTTGGACGAGGGCGAGATGTTCATCGTGCCCAAAGGCGTTCGTCACAATCCGGTGGCCGAGCAGGAATGCCAGGTGATGCTTATCGAGCGTAAGTCCACCCGCCACACGGGGGAGGTGACCACCGAAAAGACGCGCTCTCTTGAAGAGCAACTGCGGCCGGTATGAGCAGGGCGCTGACTCGCCTGTCGCTGGCCGAGGGGGCGCGCCAGTTGGCCAGGATGGATGCTGAGCTGGGTGCGATCCTCTCGCGGCTGGGTGAGCCTCCCATGTGGGGCAGGCAGCCGGGTTTTGCATCGCTGATAAAAATTATCCTGGAACAGCAGGTGTCCCTGGAAGCGGCCCGAACCCTGTACAGGCGGATTAGCCGTCAGCTTGGGGTGATGACACCCGATACCGTATACGCCCAACAGGTCACCGGCCTGCGCGATCTCGGATTGACCAGGCAGAAGGCCGCTTATTGTCATGGCCTGGCGGAACGAATTCTCGATGGGCGCCTGGACCTTTCCGGTATTGCCCGCGGTGCGGATGATCTTGGCCGAAGGGCCTTGCTGGCGGTGCCTGGGCTGGGACCATGGAGCGTGGATATCTACTACCTGATGGCCCTGCGCCGTCCTGATGTCTGGCCCCGGGGGGACCTGGCCCTGGCGGCGGCCATGCACGAGGTCAAGGGCTTGAAGGCACTGCCCTCCAAGGCGGAGCAGGAGCGCATTGCCTGCGACTGGGCGCCATACCGTTCGATCGCTGCCAGGCTCCTGTGGATGCATTACCTGGATGCTCGTGGCCGATAGCCACCCCGGACAGGGTAGTATTGGGGGGCAACCGGGACTCGCCCGGGGGACCGTACAAAAATAGTCAGGGAGACACTATGACAAAGCCAATCGTTGCGGATAATCGACCGAAGAAAGTAGAACTGAGCAAGGGAGCGGAGTACTACTTTTGTGTTTGCGGTCGTTCGAAATCCCAACCGTTTTGTGATGGTTCTCACGCGGGGACCTCTTTCAAACCAAAGGCCTTTACCGCCGAGGAAGACGGCACGGCGTATTTGTGTGCATGCAAGCACACCGCAAGCCCACCGTTTTGCGACGGCACCCACAAGCAGTTCAGTGACGAGCAGGTAGGCAAGCAAGGCCCGGGAGTGATCGCCGGGGTGGGCAAGTTGCCCAAGGCCGTGGCCACTGTTGAAGAACCGACCGTCGCATACATACACGAGTTGGCCAGGGATGGATTGTCAAAGTTAGGCCATCACGGCCGGATGACCTCCATGGGTGTGCCGCGTCACTTGCTGCCTCACTGGGATGACCTGCAAATCATGGCGGCACAGATGGCCACCAAGCCGTTGATGGAAGACCAGCCCGTGGGTACTGACCTGGTGATTGGCCCTGAAGCAGACAAGCCCCTGACGCTGAAAATTCCCATGTTCGTATCCGACATGAGTTTTGGCGCACTCTCCGAGGAGGCGAAAATTGCCCTGGCCAGGGGTGCGGAACTGGCCGGTACCGGTATCTGTTCTGGCGAAGGCGGTATGTTGCCCGAAGAACAGCAAGCTAACTCCCGGTACTTTTACGAGTTCGCCAGCGCTGAATTTGGCTACAAGGAAGAACTGCTTACCAGGGTCCAGGCATTTCACTTCAAGGGCGGGCAGGGGGCCAAGACCGGCACCGGCGGCCATCTTCCCGGCAGCAAGAACATCGGCAAGATCTCGCAGGTCCGGGGAATCCCCGAGGGACAACCGGCGATATCACCACCGACCTTCAAGGACCTTTCCTCGGTATCGGACTTCAAGCGATTTGCCGACCGGGTTCGTGAACTGACCGGGGGCATTCCAATCGGTTTTAAACTCAGCGCCAATCACATTGAACAGGATATCCAGTTTGCCCTGGATGCCAGTGCCGACTACATCATCCTGGATGGCCGGGGTGGTGGCACCGGGGCGGCGCCGCAAATGTTCCGGGATCACATCAGTGTGCCGACCATTCCGGCCCTGGCAAGGGCCCGTCGTTACCTGGACGAGCAAGGAGCAAGTGGTCGGGTAACGCTGATCATTACCGGTGGTTTACGACTGCCGATTGATTTTGTGAAGGCCCTGGCGCTGGGTGCCGATGGCGTGGCCCTGTCCAACAGTGCAATGCAGGCCATCGGTTGTGTGGCGGCGAGAATGTGTAACACCAATAACTGTCCCACCGGAATTGCCACCCAGAAAGCCGAGCTTCGCAAGCGACTGGATATTCAAAAATCCGCCGAGCAGTTGCAGCGATTCTTCGCGTCCTCTGTGGAGTTGATGCAAGTTATGGCCCGGGCCTGCGGGCACGATGACCTGAGCAAGTTCAACCGTAATGACCTGGCGACCTGGCATCGGGAAATGGCCCTGTTATCCGGTGTGAAGTACTCCGGTTATACAGACCCGTCCGGAAGGTCTTAGCGCGCCAGGGCGCTGGGCCCCTCAGGTGCCAGGCGCCTTCAGTTCGCACAGTGAGTCGATGATTTCCTGGAAGCGCGGATCATCGCGCAACGAATCCAGGTCGGTGTCGTGCTGAAGCCAGCTGACCGTGGACCGGCCAATCTCGGTGGAAGCTTTCAGGCACTCCAGTGCGCGATCAGGATTACCCGACAGGGCGAACAGGCAGCCCAGGTTGTAATTGACGATAGAGGCATCCGGCCTGAGCGCCATTGCTCGTTTACCCAGCTCCATACCGCGCTCGGGTTCGCCTGAACGGGCCAGCAGACAACCCGTCAGGTACAGGGCCCGTACGTCATCGGGGTTGGACTCAAGCTGACGGGTGCCCCGGCGTATGGCCTCTTTAAGCCAGTACTTTTCACTGTCCTTGTCGCCCAGGTCGACATAGACCTGGGGCAGGAAGGCGGTGCATTGGTAATCCAGTGGGTTGATCTCGGCCGCCCGCTTGAATAACTCAGCCGCCCGTTCCATCTTGCCTTGATGGAAACAGGCCCGGGCAAAGAAATAGTGGGCTTCAAAATTATTCGGATCCAGTTCGATAGCCCGGGTGAATTCCTTTTCACTGTTCTCCCACGATTCCATAAGCAAGTGGGCAAGCCCCCGGGAGGCATGGGTCTCGGCCAGGTCGTCACACAACTCCACGGCGCGGTTGCTGGCGTCTTCGGCCTGCTGCCGGTATTCCTCACGGCACTCGCTGTACAGGTACAAAAACGCCGCGGCATCCGCCAGCCCCGCCCAGGCCCGGGCGAAGTTGTTATCCACCTCGATGGCGCGTGAAAACATTTCCCGAGCGAACAGCATGTTCTGGGTGTCGAAGCGGTGGAAGTAACTCCAGCCCTTGAGGTAATAGTCGTAGGCCTTGGGGTCCCGAGTGCTGCTGCGAATCATGGTTCGCATGTGCTCGGGTCCGAGATTCAGCTCCAAGGCTTCTGCGATGCTGCGGGCGATGTTGTCCTGGACGGTGAATACGTCCTCCATCGAGGCGTCAAAGCGTTGCGACCACAAGTGGTAGCCATTGGTGACATTGATCAACTGTGCGGTCACCCGCAACAGGTCACCGGATTTACGTACGCTGCCCTCGAGTATGGTGTTTACGTTCAGGCGCTTGCCTATTTCCTGGATATCCAGCGCCTGGCCGCGGAACTGGAAGGAAGAGGTGCGCGAGGCCACGTGCAGGCCCTCGATGCGAGTCAGGGTATTGAGGATTTCCTCGGCTACCCCGTCGCAGAAGTAACCCTGGTTCTGGGCCTCGCTCATGTCGGCGAAGGGTAGTACGGCTACCGAGGCGGTCACTGGTACAGGCTCTTCCTCGGCGACTTCGGGAGTCTCTTCCACGGCAGTCGTCTTGATGATTCCTTTTCGAGTGATGTCGTAGATCCAGCCCAGTACCAATGCCAGGGGGAATCCCGCGGCGGCGGCCCAGATAAGCAGGGTCAGGTAGTGGGCTGGCAACTCAAGGGGTTCCCAAACGGTTTCGGCGACCTGGACCAGTGTCCAGGCAATGATTAGATAAAG